>JAGZRY010000052.1 GCA_018381425.1 Haemophilus parainfluenzae | reverse complement strand
GAAATCATGGATTTTGAAATCCCAACCGGTCAACCGTTAGTGTTAAAACTTGACGATAAATTAAACTACGTAGAACACTACTATCTTTAATTTATAAATGATTTCAAAGTGCGGTTAATTTTGACCGCACTTTTTGTTTAAGGAGAATAACGGATGAAAAAATTACTTGCGGTGATTTTTGCCTTGTTACCTGTTTTGGCCTTTGCAGCATCGCCAAATCATACGGCAACATCAACTCAAACTAAGTCAGTGAAAACGGCAGTTAAAAAAGTGGAAGCCAAGAAAGCAACTACGCCTAAAACCGTAGCTAAAACAGCGAAAAAGAAAGCCGATGCCAAAAAAGCAGAAGCGAGAAAGCCAGCTAAAATTGTTGAAGCGAAAAAATCGGTAACGAAAAAAGAAAAAATAAAAAATAAAACGACAAATAAAGCCGCTAAAGCAGAGCCGACAAAAATGAAAGGCAAACAGCCAGTAGAAAAAACTAAGCAAACTGCAGTAAAAGACAAAAAGACGGTAGCGAAAAGCAAACAAAGTACTGTTAAAGAATCAGCGAAACCTGAAAAAGTGATTGCTAAAAAAACACCCGCAGTTAAAACCGAAGTGAAGAAAGCGGAACCAAAAGCTGTTGAAAAAGTGACTGAAAAGAAAGTAGATGCTGTCGTACAAAAAACAGCGAGTATGGTGACAAAATCCGTCGTTGTACCAAGATGTAATGATTCAAAAGTTTTTGCGGTATTATCTGATGCTTTTAAAAAACAAGGTGCTACGACTAACACCCAAATGGCAGTGAAACAAATCACGCAAGCCCGTGAAACGCAATCTTATCCACAACAAGGCATTCGCAGCTGTAATGCGATAGTGGAAACCAACAGCGTTAAATATGTTACCGATTACAGCATTATCTTGAATGATAAAGGTTTCTTCGTGCAAGTTGAAAACGCACAACCTGCTCAACGTTTCTAATCTTAATGTGCGTTGTTCAAATGAAGTTGTTTGAATAACGCACGCATTTCTTCTTCATTCAAACAGCGATATTCACCATTACTTAGTCCATCAAGTGTCAAATGGCTCATTTGATAACGGATAAGTCGTAATGTAGGAAAGCCGATATGTGCCGTCATTCGACGCACTTGTCGATTACGCCCTTCACTAATTTTAATTTCCAACCAGCTCGTTGGAATACTTTGACGTTCACGAATAGGTGGATTGCGAGGCCAAAGAAAATCCGGTTCAGAAATCCACCGCACTTTTGCCGGTTTCGTCATCCCATCTTTCAATTTCACACCTTGACGAAGCTTGTCTAAGTCCCTTTCTTCAGGAATACCTTCCACTTGCACAAAATACGTTTTTTCTGTTTTAAACTTTGGATCCGCCAAACGATGTTGCACTTCACCATTATTCGTTAAAATCAGTAATCCTTCGCTATCACGATCCAATCGCCCTGCCGCATACACATTAGGAATGGTAATAAAATCTTTCAATGTAGCTCGGCCATTTTCATCGGTGAATTGTGTCAGTACATCAAAAGGTTTGTTAAATAAAACAACAGTGGTCTGTTCTAGTGTGAGCGGCTTCACTTTAGGCTTAAATGAACGAGTAGGTTTTGCCGTTCGTTTGGTTGTAAATGAGCGAGATGGGAAAGATTTCGACATATTATTTATTCAGTAAAAAGAGAAAAAGGGCGGATTTTACTCCGCCCTTTTATATTACCACTGATAGCGATAAACTGCTTGAATTGCATAAGGTTTATCGAAGTTTTTACCGTCAGCACGGCTTACTTCTAAACCAAAACGATGATTTGCAAATCCAGCATTTAAGCCGACCGCACTTTCAAAACGCCCGCGGCTACTTGCAACATCAAGCGCGCTGTTTGTGTAATGAATTTTGCTACTACGATTTTTGCTAGTAATCGCATTTACTTCTGCATAAGGCTGTAAATTCCAACCATTACTTAATGCAAAGCCTTTGGCTACACGTAAACCAATTCGAGAGTAAATAGAAGATAAGCTATCTTCATTCTCTTGTGATGAAATATGTGTCCACGCTAATTGTGCTTGCGGGGTAATTGTCCAATCACTCGCAAGGTTAAAGCGTTTACCTAACTCACTCGAAATAGTATAAGCGTTGTAATGGCGTTTTTCAGTGTGATCTGAGTTAGCGTGTAAACGGCTGTATTTCACGATGTTATCTACATAAATACCGTTATCTACAAGGTAAGCTGCATATAAGCCCATGCTGTTGCTTCTTACTTTGCCATCACCGTAATGGCCATTGAAATCAACGTTAGCTTGGCTACGATCAACAAATCCACCAACACGGAGGTTATCTGTTACAGCAGCATCAGCGCCCACTTGTAAGCTATGTACGTTTTGTTTAAAGCCAGAAGTTTCACTCTCACCTGTCGAAAGTGCGGCTAATTTTTGGCGAGAACTCACATTACGAACCCATACATTACCTTTTTCACCATTTTTCACTTCACCTAGACGTTGATGAATGTCACTTAAATCATCTTCCACTAAAAGCAATTGTGCTTGGCGAAGAGAAACTTGTGCATTTGCTAAGTCTGAAAGTAATGGTGTACTTGGTGGAACTGGAGCTGAAGGTGGTACTACTGGATTACTTGGAGTTGCCACAGGATTGCTTGGCGTCACCACAGGATTACTTGGCGCCACCACAGGATTACTTGGCGTCACCACTGGATTACTTGGAGTTACCACAGGTTTATTTGGTGTAACTGGTGCAACAGGTGGAGTTGGGGTGACCGCATTTTTAGAATTCGCTAATACCCAATTATTTCCTTCTTTTGTTAGGAAATATTGGTAAGCTCCTAAATCTACACGATTATTCGGGTTCGTTAAGCTAAATGCAGCGTTACCACCATTGGTTTCAACAAGTGTCACTTTTCCGTTAGCAACATTTGCACCTTGGTTCGTTACCCCAATTTTATGATTACCTTCAGCAGTGCCTTTAACAACGATTTTATCGCTTTTGTTTTCAGCGATATTGGTATTGAGGTTAAATGTGCTAGAACCAGTGAGATTATCTTTAATTGTTAATGTTTTGTATTCAGAAGTCGGAGTAAATGTAATCTCAGAACTGTTAGCATCTAGGTTATTCAATATGCTTGATTTATTGAAGCTCCATTGACTATTAGACATAGATAAGCTGATTTCATTTTTTACTGGCGAATCTGGGTTTTCAAGAATTGCACCTGTTAGTTTAGAATTCTTACTAGCTGTAAGGTTTAGATGATAGACACCTGCAGCTTTGGGATCTAAAGCATCATCGCCTTCTTCTGCTTCAATGGGGAAGTTTTTATCATTAAGCGAGATTAATGCTTGAGTAGCATTTAATGTTGTATTTTCTAAATTAATTTTAACTAACTGATCCTCGCCCAATGGGAATGCGAGCAATCCATAACCTGTATTACTTTCTGAATTTGTTAGTGTTATTGTTTGCGATCCGCTATCTGATGTAGTGAATAAGCCACTTTTATTGTTAAGAGTTACATTTAAACCATTAGCTATAATCGTCTGAAGCGCATTCTCTTCATCTGTACCGATGTCAAAAGCAAATTGCATATCTTGATTTCCAGTAATTTGTACATTACTGATATTTGCTATATCTTTTGCACCATATAATACGTAGGCAATATCACTCTTTCCATTCATCTTGATACTATGATTGGATGAATTGATAACTGAGGTCTTTTGAGATTCAATTGCACTAGAACCATCGTTATTTATTTCAATATCAGCTTGTGTATTAATTTTGCCACCACGAGATTCAATCGCTGAGTTACCACTTGAATCACTATAAGCATCAGTTATATTGTGAATTTGTGCGTAATTTTTCTCAATAATGAGTTTTGAGCCTTTTTCTAACGTGGCAGTTCCACCCCATATACTTAAGAGTGAGCTTGATGGATAGTCTTCTTTGAGTGTGGCATTTACACCAGATTTAACAGTAATATGATTATTTCTATCAGTAAGATCAAATACACTAAATAGTGAATCACTAGAGGCGGTCGGTTGTCCTCCATCAGTCCTAGTTCCAACATCGGTTTTAGCTGTATTTTGGTAGTTTCCTGGAGTAATAATTACGTTAATTGTATCACTAATTGATGTTTGTTGGTTTTTGTTGAAAGTCCAAATCTTAGTCGCTTCGTCCCAATGATACTGACATCCTGTTGAGTTTGAGCAAGTGAGATCTGTTGCCCATACCGAATTGGTTAATCCTAACGCCATAGCCACCAAACTTACTTTAAAAGTGCGGTTAAAAATTTTATTATTTTTCATATTAATTCCTTTGGATTATAAAAAAAGCCAACTTATTGAATAAGTTGGCTTGAATTTTACCGATTTAATAATTAACCTGCAACTGCGATACGTTTCATATCTGTCATGTAGCCACGTAATTCTTGACCGATTAATTCAACCGGGTGGTTACGGATTGCATCGTTTACATCGCGTAAAGTGATGTTATCGATTTCTACTGCTGGAGTTGGCTCGCCCAAGTCACCTTTTTGAAGGTTAGGGATAATTTCTTTTGCAAGAATTGGGGTCGCTACGTTAGAGAATAAGTAGTTACCATATTCTGCAGTATCTGAAATTACCACGTTCATTTCATATAAGCGTTTACGCGCGATGGTGTTCGCAATTAATGGTAATTCGTGAAGTGATTCATAGTAAGCTGATTCTTCATAAATACCGCTTGCCACCATCGCATCAAAGGCTAATTCAACACCTGCTTTCACCATTGCGATCATTAATACGCCGTTATCAAAGTATTCTTGTTCGCTAATTTTGCCATCATATTTTGGTGCATTTTCAAAGGCTGTTTTACCTGTTGCTTCACGCCATGCGAATAAGTCTTTATCGCCATTTGCCCAGTCAGCCATCATTGTTGCTGAGAAGTGACCGCTAATGATGTCATCCATGTGTTTGTAATATAAGAAACCAAGGCTTTCTTTGATTTGTTCAGCTAGTTCAAATGCACGTAATTTTGCGCTGTTTGATAAGCGATCCATCATTAATGTGATACCACCTTGTTTTAACGCTTCGGTAATCGTTTCCCAACCGTATTGGATTAATTTACCTGCGTATGCTGGATCTTTACCGTCTGCTACTAATTTGTCATAACATACGATAGAACCTGCTTGTAACATACCGCAAAGGATAGTTTGCTCACCCATTAAGTCAGATTTTACTTCTGCCACGAATGAGGATTCTAAAACACCTGCTTTGTGACCGCCAGTTGCCGCAGCCCATGCTTTTGCGATCGCCATGCCTTCACCTTTCGGGTCATTTTCAGGGTGGACTGCGATTAATGTTGGCACGCCGAAACCACGTTTGTATTCTTCACGTACTTCAGTACCTGGACATTTTGGTGCAACCATCACAACTGTAATGTCTTTACGAATTTCTTCGCCAACTTCAACAATGTTGAAACCGTGTGAATAACCAAATGCAGAGTCTTTTTTCATTAAAGGCATCACATCAGCAACCACTTTAGAGTGTTGTTTATCTGGCGTTAAGTTTACGACTAAATCTGCAGTTGGAATTAATTCTTCATAAGTACCCACTTTAAAACCATTTTCGGTTGCACGTTGGAACGATGCACGTTTTTCAGCAATCGCTTCAGGGCGTAAGGCATAGCTAATATCTAAGCCAGAATCACGCATATTCAAACCCTGGTTTAAACCTTGCGCACCACAGCCCACGATAACGATTTTTTTGCCTTTTAAGAAGTTTGCTTCATCTGCAAATTCTTCGCGATCCATAAAACGACAACGACCTAATTGGTCTAATTTTTGACGTAAATTTAATGTGTTGAAATAGTTAGCCATTTTGTTGTCCTTAGTTGTGTAAGGTGAATAATTTTATGATGTTGTGTTTGCATATTTTTTTGTTGTGGTTTGATTATAGGATTTTTTATAGTTGCGTAAAGTGATATTATGGGAATGTAATGTTGCGATTTGTGCAATTATTTTGTTTTTTGTGAATTGGCATCGTATTTCGCTCGATGAGCGACCTACTTTCTTTTACTCGTGTAAAAGAAAGTAGGCAAAGAAAACACGCCCCAATTAAATCGCAGCTCGTTGCTTTGTTTCAATTTTCTTAACGGCAATTTGCTGAACTCGCTACGCTCAAACAGACGCAAATTGCCTGAAAATTGAAAGTCGCAAAGGCGATTTATATGGGGCATAATTTACCTTGGTGTCATTTAAAAAGTGCGGTTAGTTTTGTATTCGTTTTTAAATTTAAGAAAGAACAAAATGGGTTCCCTTCTTTGCCGCCTGAGAAATTGGAAACTTGTAGGAAATTTTCGTCTGTTTGAGCGTAGCGAGTTCAGAAAATTTCCGCTAAGCAAGTTTTCAATTTCTCAGGAAATAAGGCAAAGCAGGGCGTGTTTTCTTTTTGCCTACTTTTGCTTTGCACGAGCAAAGAAAAAGTAGGTCGCCATCGGCGAAACCCGATATTAAATAAAATAAAAGAAGAAATTATGGAATTTAACGACCTACAAATATTCATCCACCTTAGTGATACAAAAAACTTTGCTAAAACCGCCACCCAAAACCACATGTCTCCCTCTACGCTTTCCCGTCAAATTCAACGGTTGGAAGACGAGTTAGGGAAGATACTTTTTATCCGTGATAATCGCCAAGTCAAACTTACTGAATATGGCGAGAAATTTTTGCAATTTGCTAAAACAGAATGGCAAAACTGGCAACAATTTAAACAGCAACTCAAGGATGAATCAGATGAACTTTGCGGAGAAATTAAACTTTTTTGCTCTGTCACTGCATCTTATAGCCATCTTCCACAGGTACTTAAAGAATTTCGCCAGCGTTATCCTAAAGTGGAAATTCAATTGACGACGGGCGATCCAGCGCTTGCATTAGAATTAATCCAAACGCAACAAGTTGACCTCGCTATTGCGGGTAAACCGAAT
Organism: Haemophilus parainfluenzae; assembly: GCA_018381425.1. GTDB lineage: Bacteria > Pseudomonadota > Gammaproteobacteria > Enterobacterales > Pasteurellaceae > Haemophilus_D > Haemophilus_D parainfluenzae_O. The sequence continues at coordinate 1,786 of JAGZRY010000052.1, read as the reverse complement.
AATCTGCCATCCAGTGTGGTATTTCATAAAATTGATGATATTAGCTTGTCTTTAATCGCTCCGCGTGTGGCTTGTTTGGCGACACAATTACTGCAAGAAAAAACCATTAATTGGCAGCAAATGCCTTTTATTTTCCCTGTTGAAGGGCATGCTCGGCAACGGATTGAGCAATGGCTACGGGAGAAACATATTAAACATCCGAAAATTTATGCTACCGTTGCAGGGCATGAAGGGATTGTTCCGATGGTGGGATTGGGGTTCGGATTAGCGATGTTGCCTGATGTGGTCATTGATAATAGCCCAATGAATAACCAAATTTCCAGACTTAATCTCGATAAGCCTATTGAGCCTTTTGAATTGGTTATTTGTACCCAAAAAAGGAATCTCGAACAACCCTTAATCCGTGCATTTTGGGCGATGTTAGAATAGAATGATTGGCTGTTTAGAATAAGGATTTCTTATGTTTAAAGGTGTTCTCGTTTCATTACTTGCCTCATTTTTATTTGGCTATATGTATTATTTTTCTACTCTGCTGAAACCTTTGAGTGGCACGGATATTTTCGGTTATCGGATGATTTTTACGTTTCCCTTTGTTGTCCTTTCCGTGTTTATGTTTAAGCAGAAAAATGCGTTGATTCATCGCTTAAAACTCATTAAAAAACAACCGCACTTAGCATTGCCTTATCTTTTTTGCGGCTTATTAATGGGTTTTCAAATGTGGCTTTTTCTTTGGGCGCCGAATAATGGCAGTTCATTAAGCGTGTCTTTTGGTTATTTGCTTTTGCCAATTGTGATGGTGGCAGCAGGTCGCTTAATTTTTAAAGAACGTATTTCAACATTCAAATTTATTGCAGTCGTAATTGCCGCATTGGGTGTGATTTCTAATATCGTGCTAAAAGGCGGGCTTTCATGGGAAGCCATTGTGATTTGTGTTGGCTATACTACCTATTTTTCCGTTCGGAAAGCATTAAAAAATAGTGATCTCGCTTCTTTTTGTTTAGAGATGTTGAGCCTAATCCCAATTAGCATTTATTTTGCGTTACAAACAGATTTTGCTGTGGTCGAACAAAGTAATCCTAATATTTGGGGACTACTTGTGTTGCTTGGATTAATTAGCGGCACGGCATTGATTGCTTATGTGCTCGCTAGCAATATGCTACCAATGAATTTGCTTGGCTTACTTGGTTATGTGGAAACCATTATGATGATTTTCGTATCATTTTTTATCGGTGAACAAATTGACGCCGAAAGTTACCCGCTTTTTATTTGTTTAGTGCTCGCTATGATTCTTGTTGTGATTGATGGTGTGTACAAACAGCACGCAAAAGGAAGTTTATAAATGTCATTTAAAGAAATTACGCCACAACAAGCTTGGGAAATGGTTCAGCAAGGGGCGGTATTAGCCGATGTTCGCGATGATGCTCGTTTTACCTACTCGCATCCTAAAGGTGCTTTTCATTTAACGAATCAAAGTTTTTTGCAATTTGAAGAGTTAGTAGATTTTGACTCACCTATTATTGTGAGCTGTTATCATGGCGTGAGCAGTAAAAATGTAGCAACCTTTCTAGTGGAACAAGGCTATGAAAATGTGTTTAGTATTATTGGTGGATTTCATGGCTGGTGTCGAGCAGAATTACCAATTGATACAGCTTATTAAGGTGTTTTAAATAAAATTGATTTGATGAAAAAAAGTGCGGTGAAATTTGATCTGCACCCCAAAAGTTGGACTCAACAAACCAACAATTGAGGTGCAGATTTTTTTATGGGTAAACACTACACAATCGAA
>JAGZRY010000526.1 GCA_018381425.1 Haemophilus parainfluenzae | reverse complement strand
TATTAAAGGAATAATCCTGGCGGCGATAGAGCGGTGGTCCCACCTGACCCCATACCGAACTCAGAAGTGAAACGCCGATGCGCCGATGGTAGTGTGGGGTTTCCCCATGTGAGAGTAGGACACCGCCAGGTACTGAATGTGAACCCCGAGCTAAAGAGCTTGGGGTTTTTGTTTATGGATTTTTGTCAAAAATTATATAGAATGATCTCAATTTTTATTTCTCAATATAAATAATGAAAAACTTTAGATATTTTGCGCAACGTTATGTTGATTGGGTTATTCGATTAGGTCGAGTTCGCTTTTCTTTACTTGGTATTGCTATTCTTGCGATTTTAGCTATCTGTATACAAATCCTATTAAGCACGCTTCTTAGTGACGGTATTCACTGGAGTGACATTGCTCGCTCAATTACTTTTGGTTTATTTACCGCTCCTTTTGTTATTTATTTTTTTACGCTGCTTGTTGAGCGATTAGAACGTTCCCGTTTAGAACTCTCTAAAACGCTAGCTCGATTGGAAAAAAATAGCCGTGATAAAAGCACCTTACTTGCAACGATTAGTCATGAATTACGTACGCCTTTAAATGGGATTATTGGTCTTAGCCGAATTCTATTAGATGATAAATTAACAGAACAACAACAAAATTACCTCAATACAATTAATCTAAGTGCGGTCAGTTTAGGACATATTTTTAGTGATATTATTGATTTAGATAAGATCGACTCCAAACGCATTGAATTAAATATTCAGCCTTGCGATTTCCATTCACTACTTAATGATTTCTATAATTTTGGCACCTTGATGGCAGAACAAAAGGAGCTAAAATTTTCTTTAAAACTGGATGATAATTTACCTAATTGGCTTTATCTCGATCGTGCTCGCCTTAGCCAAATTCTTTGGAATTTAATTAGTAATGCCGTCAAATTCACTGACAAAGGTGAAGTCACCCTAAGGGTGCAGAAAATGCAAGATAATCAGTATCAATTTAGTGTTACTGATACGGGG
>JAGZRY010000051.1 GCA_018381425.1 Haemophilus parainfluenzae | reverse complement strand
TGCGACTATTTTTTTGCGGTTTATTTACGAGGCCTACCGCACCTCGACGTGCACCTTGGGCTTCGCTAATCCCGTCGAATCCAGAATCAGCCCCAAAATTATGCGTTAGTCTAACAAAAAACAAGCAGAAGAAAAAGAGCGGTATTTATTAAATACGTGAGTTAGGGTAAAATTTCGGCGCTTTTTTATAGGAGAAAAAATAATGTCATTTTTTAAATATTTAGTGCTAGCTTTGTTTGCAGCTAGTTGTTCAATTTCTTCTGCTTTTGCAAAAGAAAATGTTTCAAAGGAAAAACCGAAAAGTGTAGAAAAAACTGCAACAGCAGAAAAAAGCTACCCTAAGTATGTTAACTATACGATTTCTATTGATGTTGGCGATAGAGATATTGTGGTAGGTGAGGATGGTCAGGCGCTTTCTCGCTTTAAATATACCATTACGAATAAAAGTGAATTCCCGATTCAAAATATTCAATGGATGAGTGTGTATGTGCATAATCGTCAAGTTGTGCATAGCCAAGATATGCAAATAGAATTAGAAAATACCTTATTGCCAGGTAAGACACTGACAATTAATTTACAAATTCCATTTACTCAAATTGATGAAAAATACCGTTCAATTTTTATGAATACACAAGAACCTATTCATGTTTATAAAGTTGAACGTTCAGTCATGTTTAAAGATAAGAAAGTCGTTTCTGATAATTAATCATGTATACTTGAACAGTAATTAAAGTGCGGTTATACTAAATAAAATTTAACCGCACTTTTTTTATGTCACAAGATAAAAAAATTATTCACATTGATATGGATTGCTTTTATGCCTCTGTTGAAATCCGTGAAAATCCAACGCTACAGGGAAAACCTGTCGCAGTAGGTGGTAGTTCTCGACAACGTGGTGTACTCACGACCTGTAATTATGAAGCTCGAAAATTTGGACTACACAGTGCGATGCCAACAGCACAAGCTATCAAAAAATGCCCTAATCTGATTTTAGTGCCCGTTAATATGCCGCTTTATAAACAGGTATCCGCACAAATTCATCAGATCTTTCAACGCTATACTTCTATCATTGAGCCACTTTCATTAGATGAAGCTTATTTGGATGTCACGGATTGTACACAATGTTCAGGATCTGCCACTTGGATCGCACAAGAAATTCGCCAAGCCATTTTTGATGAGTTAAAACTGACTGCCTCTGCCGGTGTGGCGCCCCTTAAATTTCTCGCCAAAATTGCTTCCGATATGAATAAACCGAACGGACAATTTGTGATTCAACCTCATGAAGTTGAACAATTTGTAAAAACACTGCCATTAAAAAAAATCCCTGGCGTAGGCAAAGTCACTTCTGAACGTTTATTAAAAATGGGATTAGAAACTTGCGAAGATGTGCAAAAACTCGATCAATCTATTTTGTTAAATATCTTCGGTAAAATGGGTAAGCGAATTTGGGATTTTAGCCATGGCATTGATGATCGTGAAATCCAAGCACATCGTGAGCGAAAATCTATCGGCGTAGAACGCACTTTATCCGAAAATATTCGTCATCTCGAACAAGGCATAGCGTTATTGGATAATCTCTATGCCGAGCTTATTCGTCGTATTGAACGAAGTGCGCCTAATATTCCCTTAACGGCTTTTCGCAAAATTGGAGTGAAATTAAAGTTTGAAGATTTTCAGGTCACAACCTTAGAAAAAACTGGCTTAACTTTATCGTTAGAAAGCTTTCAGCAATTACTGGAACAAATTTGGCAACGTAGCCATGGGAAATCAATTCGTCTTGTGGGATTACACGTGACGTTACCAGAAGAAAGCCATTTAGAACAAATGAGTTTGTGGTAAAACACAAAAATGACCGCACTTTTATTCATTCCATCCCGAGTAGGATAATGAAAAACAAAAGTGCGGTCATTTTTGATGAATTTGTTGAGTTGGTCGATAAGCCGAGTTCTGTCGTGGACAATCATTCCTCTAGGCGACAAATTACTCTGCCGCTCAAGCAACCTACCCGAACTCTGGACGGGCCATCCATTGAGTTCCTATTTGGTCTTGCTACGAGTGGAGTTTACCTTGCTGCACGTTGTTACCAACGGCACGGTGTGCTCTTACCACACCCTTTCACCCTTACCGTTTTCACGGCGGTCTGCTCTCTGTTGCACTGGTCGTCGGCTCACGCCGCCCGGACGTTATCCGGCACTCTGCCCTTTGTAGCTCGGACTTTCCTCTCGTTTACTTGTCCCACTAGGTCGTGCGAACACGGTTAAGGGCTTCAATAAACCAGCGATTGTCTAACCAACTCGCGGCGTAGTATAGGGGGAATTCAAAGAGCGGTCAAATTTTCATTCTTATTTTTAATAACTTCCGTTAGAATAGCCTTGCAAAACACGGTTATTTTCAACCGCACTTTTATCATAAGGATTTCCTATGAATTATTTACAAATCGCACGAGAAACGCTTTCTGTTGAAAGCCAAGCGCTCGCACAACTAAGCCAACGTTTGGATGATGAATTTTCTCAAGTTGTGGATCTTATTCTTGCCTGCGAAGGTCGTTTAGTCATCGGTGGTATTGGTAAATCGGGGCTAATTGGCAAAAAAATGGTCGCGACTTTTGCCTCTACAGGTACACCAAGTTTCTTCCTGCATCCGACTGAAGCCTTTCATGGCGATTTAGGCATGTTAAAACCCATCGACATCGTGATGCTGATTTCTTATAGCGGTGAAACCGATGATGTAAATAAGCTCATTCCAAGTTTGAAAAACTTTGGTAATAAAATTATTGCGTTAACCAGCAATAAAAACTCAACGCTTGCTCGCCATGCGGATTATGTTTTAGATATCACTGTCGAACGCGAAGTCTGCCCAAACAATCTCGCACCAACCACTTCTGCGTTAGTGACTTTAGCCTTAGGCGACGCACTTGCAGTTTCATTAATTACAGCTCGTCATTTCCAACCGGCTGATTTTGCGAAATTCCATCCGGGTGGCAGCCTTGGTCGTCGTTTGTTATGTAAAGTAAAAGATCAAATGCAAACTCGATTACCGATTACCACACCAGATACCAGCTTCACTGATTGCTTAACTATTATGAATGAAGGTCGTATGGGTGTAGCATTAGTCATGGAAAACCAACAACTTAAAGGCATTATTACCGATGGTGATGTGCGCCGAGCATTAACGGCTAACGGTGCTGACACGCTTAATAAAACCGCGAAAGAATTGATGACCTCGTCACCAAAAACTATTCATGAAAATGAATTCTTAGCGAAAGCAGAAGACTTGATGAAAGAGAAGAAAATTCACTCTCTTGTTGTGGTCAATGATGAAAATAATGTTGTGGGCTTAGTGGAGTTCTCAAGCTAATGATTAACGAAAAATTAAAGAAAATTAAATTAGTCATCACCGATGTCGATGGCGTATTAACTGACGGACTACTCCATTATGATGCAAATGGCGAAGCGATTAAAAGTTTCCATGTGCGCGATGGACTTGGTGTCAAAATGTTGATGGATGCAGGTATTCAAGTAGCCGTATTATCGGGCAGAGATTCGGCGATTCTGCGTAAGCGAATTAGTGATCTCGGAATTAAATTATTCTTTTTAGGTAAGCTTGAAAAAGAAAGTGCTTGTTTAGATCTTATGAAACAAGCCGGTGTTACCGCGGACCAAACAGCCTATATTGGTGATGACAGCGTAGATCTCCCCGCTTTTGCTACCTGTGGCCTTTCTTTTGCTGTGGCAGACTCTGCACCTTATGTGCAAAATGCTGTGGATTATGTGCTTTCACTTGGCGGCGGAAAAGGTGCATTCCGTGAAATGTCTGATATGATTTTACATGCTCAGGGCAAAGATGAAGTCTATACTTCAGCCAAAGGTTTTTTAAAATCCGTCAAAAATATGGGCCAATAGCACTCCTCAAAACACCTAAAAAAATAACCGCACTTTGATTATTCAAAAGTGCGGTTATTTCTTTTTATGTTTTATTGATTTGCCGGTAAAGCACCTGAATTCCAAGTTGGTGCTTCAGCTGGTTTCTTCACTTGTAACATAAAGCGCTGATTTGCCGTTGCTTGTGGTTGAACGATCGTACCCGATGGGGTCGAGAACGAAATACCGCCTTTCAACAATTGTTGTACACTACCGGTATTAAACTCTGCGCCTTTCCAACCAAGATTGAAATCATAACCCGATGAAACCCAGAACTCTGAATTTTTACGTACCAAATGTTGATATTTCGGTGTAATCGCAATATGTACTAACACACGATCGCCTAAAGAATTCAATTCAAACTTACGAACGGTTCCCACTTCAACACCGCGATAAAGCACTGGTGAGCCTTCCGTTAAATTCATCGCATCACTGGTTTCCAAAATAAATGGCACGCCATTGCTGTATTTGTTTCGAGGTTGTGCAGTTTGCGCTAAATTAAACTGTGTTTTTGATGGACCTTTGCCTAACTCAATATCAATGTAAGGCTGTAAAAGGCTATCTAAGTTTTCAATTCCACCCGCTGAGATTTGTGGGGAAATCACTTTAAATACAGTACCCTCTTTTGCAATCATCCCCATATAACTTGGGTTAATTAATGCTTTTGCGGTGATACGATTTGTTTTTTGATCAAGAGCAATCTGCTCAACTTCACCAACATTCATACCAAGATAACGCAAGCTCATTCCTTTACTTAAAGCCGTTGCATCATCTGTGAGTAACGTAATCACTTGTCCTGCTGATTTGGCTCGCAGTTCACTTGGATAAAGGGTTTTATTTTTGCCTGCTCCTGTATTATCAAAACTAATCGCCCCTTTTAATGAACGAGCAACCGGAGAAGCCTGAATACTAATGCCTTTCGGCGTAATATCAATTTGTGCTGCACTTTCTACCCAGAATACACTTTTATCTGTAAGAAGGTTTTGATAAGCCGGATAAATATACACATCAATATCAAAATTATTGGCTTTCGGTCTTACGTTAATAATTTTACCCACTTCAAACTGACGATAAAGCACGACAGAACCTTTGCTAATACTTGGCAAATTAGTGGAATGTAGCACAATACTTGGATTCACTAAGTTACCCGTAATGCCCGTTTCTGCACTACTGATATCTTTATAAAGTGGATAGCTTGAATGTGGAGCACCACTTCCTTTTTTAGGTAATACTCTCACCCCACCTTGTAGCCATTTTGATGGTGTTGCTGATTCAAAACGTAATCCGTCTATACCAAAACTTACATCAAAATTAGAGGCTGCCACAAATTGAGTGTTCTCATGAATAAGATTGCGATATTCCGCTGCAATTGCCGCTTCAAATTTCACACCATCAACATTTAAGTGCTGCTTCACAATTTGACCAATAGCAATATTGTTATAAAACACCGATTGCCCTTCAGTAATACCATAAGTTTCTGGTGCGGTTAAGGTTAAAATCAAAGTATTCGGTGCTTTGAGCAATAACTCATGTTCTCGAATCACATCAAATTGTGTTTTGCTTTCTCCACTACCCGGAATAATTTCAAAATAATCTCCGCGGAAGAATTTTTTCGGATTAGCCACATCACCCAAATCTAACTTACGATTTTTTAACACAATACGTGTATTCGTTTTTAAGAGGTTAGCTTGGTTTGGATCGATTAATAATGTGCCTTTTAAAATTTCTTCATTATTTTCGTCCGCACTTAAAGATGAAAGAAGACCTACTTGCTCATCACCATAATAAACCGAGGTTTGCCCTGCATCTAAACCCGCAGTCACTGGAATAGTCACCTCAACTTCAATACCTCGTTTAGCCGCTTGCAAGTTAGAATAAAGTGTATAGTGGCTATTAGTCACAGCTTGTGGGCTATCTGGCGGTGAGTCAAATGATACCGCACCTTGCACCACTGAATTTAAACTATCAATCTCTACATTTACACCTGATGCATTAATGTTAGCGTTAATACCACTGATATTCCAGAAGCGTGAATCTTTCTTTACAAAACGTGTAAAGGCTTTATCAATCACCACATCAATTTCAACTTTATTCTCTTTATTGAAGCGGTAATCATAAATTTTCCCGACCGGCATTTTTTTGAAGTAAACAGAAGCCCCAATTGAAATCGAACCTAAATCATCCGAAATTAAATGAATTAATAAATCGCCAGGATTGACTTGTGCAATAGGCCCTTGTTCTTCCGCAATAAATTCATCTTCTGAATCACCATCACCTGGTTGAAGCGTAATGTAATTTCCTGAAACTAAAGAGTCTAAACCTGAAATCCCCGCGAGCGATACGCTCGGTTGCACAAGCCAAAATTTAGTATTTTCCTTTAACACATCGGTGGCTTCAGAATGAATACTTGCCTCAACTTTCACTTTTTGCATATTGTCAGTAAAGTTAACCTTCTTCACAACACCAATTTGCAAACCTTGATAGCGAATAGGTGTTTTATCTGCAACCAACCCTGCACCATTAGAAAACGTGATCGTAATCATCTTTCCTTGTTCTTGCACAATTTGGAAAAATAAAATCGCACCAATACATAATGCAATAAAAGGTAACAACCAAAACGGTGAGATGCGTTTATTCTTACGTAATAACGCTTCTACATTGTTAGATTGCTCATCAATAGATTGAGATTCTGGTTTATTGTTTTCTGTCATAAATTTTCCAAATTAATCGACTATCAAACTGAGAAGTTGAAATCATAGTTAAAAACACTGCTGCACCGAAATAAAATGCGGCAGGGCCTACAGTAAAATTAATAATCTGTCCGCGTGTCACTAGAGACATCATCAAAGCTAACACAAAAAGATCCAGCATTGACCAACGTCCTACAAAGTGAACGATATGTAATAGCCGCATTTGCCATTTAATTGAATGTCGCCATTTAAAATGCACGCTTGCCAGTAAATACAACATAATGAGGATTTTGCTTACTGGCACAAAAATACTGGCGAAGAATACCACGAAAGCAACAAAATAGCTGCCCATGCTTATAAATGACATCACCCCCGACATCAAGGTATCTTGTGACAAATTTCCTGTTAAATAAACGCCGGATATTGGGAGCAAGTTTGCCGGGAAAAGCATGATAATACCCGCCACTAATGTCGCCCAAACACGTTGTAATTTCACACTATCAGGTGTTTCAATAAGGGATGCACAACGTGGGCAAATTGCACGATGACGGTAATCGTATTCTTGATCTTCTTTTAAAAAAGTGTAATCACAGGCAGTACAAAGTTCTAACGGTTTATCGCTTTTGGTAACCGGTTTCTGATCGGGATAAAAATCATGCCACAAGTCATCTAAATTAATTTTAATGAATAATAACGTGGTTAAAAGTGCAGTAAAAACAAAAGCAATTAAATACACATCTACTTCTAATGTGGCATATTCACGCACTTTAAACATGGTGACACCCAGTGCAACTAAATATACGTCAAACATGACCCAAGGCTTAATATATCCCACAAATAATAAGACATTACGAGGCTTAATTTTGAGTAATTTAGAAAGCTGCAACATAATGACTAAAATCGCAAAAGATACAGGCATTAAAACAGCACAGATAAAAATCATAAATGCAGTATAGGAATATCCCTCCACTGCCATTTTCCAAATTCCTTTCCAAACAGAAGCATCAATTTTAGTACCTAGTAAATCTAAGCTCAATAAAGGATAGCCTAAAGCAAATGGCATTAAAATTAAGATAGAAAGGGCGATTAATGAACAACGTTTAAGTGACCAACGACTTCCTGATTGCAATTTATGATGGCAACGCGGACATTGCGCGTATTCCCCTTCTTGCGGACGACAAACAGACACCGTTGCATCGCATCCTATGCAACGCACTAGTCTATAAGTGGCATGAGTAAAATCAGGTGTTTTTGTCATTATGTTTTCAGAAATTATAAAAGTGGACTATTTTAGCCTGAATTAAGGGAATTTGTGAAGTTATTCATTAGAATTAGAAACGGAATTATTCTGTCCAACCATTGTCAATCCTTATAAAAGTGCGGTAAACTGTGCAAGTTTTTATTTTTTTATCCTAGGAAAACTCAGAAATGACAGATTCTCAAGTTGAAGCCCAAGTTGAAAATAATGCTGAAGGCGTTCAAAAATTAACTGATACAAAAGCTATCATTGCATATCTTGTAGAAAAATTCCCACTTTGCTTTATTGCAGAAGGTGAAGCTAAACCATTAAAAATTGGTCTTTTCCAAGATCTTGCTGAAGCATTAAAAGATGATGAACGTGTCAGCAAAACTCAATTGCGTCAGGCTTTACGTCAATACACCTCCAACTGGCGCTATTTACACGGCTGCCGCGAAGGTGCTGAGCGTGTGGATTTATACGGCAACCCTGCTGGTGTATTAGATGCAGAACATGTTTCTCATGCGACTCAACAATTAGCAGATGCAAAAGCTAAATTTGCAGAAAAACGCAAAGCAGAATTAGCAGCCAAAAAAGCACAACAAAAACGACCTGCTCGTAAACCAAATTCAAATCAAGCAACTCGCAAACCAAAAGCCCCGCAAGTAAAACTAAGTGCGGTTGATTTCACTACACTTTCTGCAGGTAGCAAAGTAAAAGTGAAAGTAGCAGAACAAGCGAAAAATGCGACCGTATTAAATGTGGAAAAAGATGGCGCACGCGTAGAACTTGAAAATGGTTTAGTGATGACAATCACCGCAGATCGTTTATTTGCCTAATAATTTATTTCTTATCGGGAAAGGTTAAATGAAATTACATACAACCAAAAGTCTTATTGCGACAGCAATTTTAGGTGCGTTATTTCTTCATTCGTCTGACAC
>JAGZRY010000050.1 GCA_018381425.1 Haemophilus parainfluenzae | reverse complement strand
CAATCTTTAGAAGCCGTTGCATCTTGGATTCGTAGCTATTTTGATACCAATGCTGAAGTGACTCAAAGTTTCTTAAAATCAGTGGATGAATTATCTGAATTATCTATCTATGTGGATGTACCAAGCCAATTACAAAGCTTAAGTATGCTTGATAAGTACTTAAATCGTACTCCTTTAGATGTGCAAAAAATTGAAATCGAAGCAGAAAAGGCAATCGATAATTCACCAAGAAAAGAAGAAGTAAAACCAGCACCAGAAGCGAAAGCAGAAGAGTCAAAAGCTGAAGAAAAACCCGCTGAAGCACCAGCTGCACAACCGGCAACCAAACCCCAACAATAAGGATAGATAATGTTTAGAGTTCTCTTTTTAATGATCGCCTTACTTGCCGGATTGATTGCTGGGCCTTACCTCTCTGGTCAGCAAGGTTATGTCAGAATTGAAACGGCAAACACTATATATGAAATGTCGCTCACCACATTAGTCATTTTCTTTGTGGTGACACTTGCGGTGATTTATACATTAGAATGGATTGTTACCCGTTTCTTCCGTTTAAGTAGCAATACCTATAACTGGTTCTCTCGCCGTAAACGTGTAAAAGCACAGCGTCAAACCCTTGAAGGCTTGATGAAAATGAATGAAGGCGATTATGCCAAAGCAGAAAAACTGATTGGTAAAAACGCAAAACATTCTGCCGAGCCAGTATTAAATCTGATTAAAGCGGCTGAAGCTGCACAGCAACGCGGTGATGAATTCAGTGCAAACCGTTATTTAATTGAAGCGACGGAGCTTGCTGGCTCAGATAACCTAGTCGTCGAAATTGCTCGCACCCGTATTTTATTACAACAAAATAAATTACCGGCTGCGCGCAGTTCGGTTGACAGTTTGCTTGAAATGTCAGATCGCAACAAAGAAGTATTAAAACTTGCTGCTGAAATTTATAGCCGCTCCAAAGCTTATCAAGCTCTTGATGGCATCTTAGATTTAATCGAAGGTTCTGGATTATTCTCAGCTGAAGAATTTAAAGCGCTTCAACAAGAAACAGAAAATGGCTTGTTAGATGAGAAAATGAATGAAGAAGGCGTTGAAGGTCTGCTTGCATGGTGGGAAGCTCAACCACGCCGTCGTCGCAATGACTTAGAGTTAAAAACAGCTTTAATTCAACGTTTGATTGATTGCAACGACCATGAGTCAGCTTATGAATTCACGCTTGAAATCATGAAAAAATTGGGTGATAACACCCCAATCAGCCCTGAACTTTGCACGCAAATCACTCGTTTACAAGCAGAAGATAACAGCAAACTACTCAAGTTAGTGGAAAAACGCGCAAAACGTGCGGATGAAAGCCAACGTTGTTGTCTCAATCGTGCATTAGGCTATCTTTATGTGCGTAATAACGATTTCGCTAAAGCAGCAGAAGCATTTAAAGAAGTCACTGCTTGCCCAACTCAGCTTCAACCAAATGATGTCATGATGGCATCTTATGTGTTCGAACAAGCTGGCGACAAAGCAGCAGCGGAAAAAATTCGTCAGGACAGTTTAAAATCAGCCATGTCTATTCAAGATAAACCGGCTGAAATACAAGATGAACCAAAAACAGACGAAGAACCAACCGCACTTATTGCGAAACGTGATTAAAATAAACAACGACGGGGCTAAATAAAGCCCCGTCTTTTTATTATTTATCTATTGCCAAGCTAATTTAAAACACATCCCTTATTACATTTCATTATAAATAATGCATTTCCATTCTTTTCTCACCGATTCAAAATTTTTTACTATATCGTTACGCAAACGATCAAATTATAAAAAATGAATTGGGATTATATTTTAAGCGTCACCCCACGTTTTATTCATGCCACGCTGATGACGCTTCATCTTGCCTTTTGGGGCATTTTATTGTCGCTAGTGATTGGTGTGATTTGTGCGGTGATTACCACCTACAAAGTCAAATCATTAACTTGGTTAGTAAAAGGCTATATCGAGCTTTCTCGTAATACGCCTTTATTGATTCAAGTATTTTTTCTCTATTTTGGGCTGTCTAAAATTGGCCTGAAATTAGATGGGTTTACTTGCGGCATTATCGGCCTGGCATTTTTAGGTGGAAGCTATATGGCAGAAGCCTTTCGTGGTGGTCTGGAAGCCGTATCAAAAGGACAAATTGAATCAGCCTTAAGTATTGGTCTCACCCCTTTTCAAGCTTTTCGCTATGTGATTTTCCCGCAAGCCTTTGCGATTGCCACACCTGCAATCGGCGCAAATTGCTTGTTCTTAATGAAAGAAACCTCAGTGATCAGTGCCGTTGCCGTAGCCGAACTCATGTTTGTAGCGAAAGAAGTCATCGGTCTCGATTACAAAACCAATGAAGCCTTATTTTTACTAGTGGTGTTTTATTTGATCATTCTATTACCGATGTCTCTGTTCATCGGTCATTTAGAACGTCGTACTCGGAGAGCAAAATATGGGGCTTGAGTTATTATTCCAAGGTAGCAACATTGAACGCCTGCTCAACGGTTTATGGGTAACAGCTGAAATTGCATTCGTTTCCGTTTTCTTTGCCTGTATTTTAGGTGTGATTTTTGGCGTAATCATGACAAGCAAAAATCCCATTATCAAAGCCATTTGCCGCTTTTATTTAGAATTTGTACGTATTATTCCATTATTAGCCTTACTTTTTCTCGCGTATTTTGGTTTGGCAAAATGGTTTGATATTCACTTAGATGGCATTTCTGTATGTATTTTGGTGTTTATTTTCTGGGGAACAGCAGAAATGGGGGATTTAGTGCGTGGCGCATTAACTTCCATTGAAAAACATCAAGTGGAATCAGCCTACGCTTTAGGTTTAACGCCATTTCAAACCTTTGTGTATATTTTACTTCCACAAAGTTTAAAACGTGTGACACCAAGTGCTATTAACCTCTTTACCCGCATGGTAAAAACCAGTTCCTTGGCAATGTTAATCGGTGTAGTAGAAGTGATAAAAGTCGGTCAACAAATTATCGAGCATTCATTATTTAGTAATCAATCGGCGGCGCTTTGGATTTATGGTGTCATTTTCGGTTTATATTTTGTGATTTGTTACCCGCTATCCTTATTTTCCCGTTATTTAGAAACCCGTTGGGAAAGTTAATTTTAATTAGGAAAACACATGGCGCTATTAGAAATTAAAAACCTCGTCAAAAATTACGGTGATGTAGAAGCACTCAAAGGCATCAATCTTTCTATAGAGAAAGGCGAAGTTGTCGTTATTTTAGGTCCATCGGGTTGTGGTAAAAGTACTTTTTTACGCTGCCTAAATGGGCTAGAGGAAATAAAGTGCGGTCAGATTTTGCTGCAAAATGCAGGCGAATTAGGCAAAGACATTCCTTGGGTCAAAGCGCGTCAACGCATTGGGATGGTATTCCAAAGTTATGAACTATTCGCTCATTTATCAGTGATTGACAATATTTTGCTCGGCCCTTTAAAAGTACAAAAACGCGATCGCGCAGAAGCTGAAAAACAAGCCTATGAGTTACTTAAACGTGTAGGTCTATATGACCGAAAAAATGCCTATCCGCGTGAATTATCCGGTGGGCAAAAACAGCGAATTGCTATTGTGCGTTCACTTTGCATGAACCCTGAAATTATTCTGTTCGATGAAGTCACTGCTGCCCTTGACCCTGAAATGGTACGCGAAGTACTTGATGTGATTTTAGGACTTGCCAAAGATGGTATGACGATGCTCATTGTTACCCATGAAATGAACTTCGCCCGTCAAGTAGCTAACCGCATTGTGTTTATGGATAAAGGGAAAATCATTGAACAGGCAAAACCGGAAGATTTCTTCACGAATCCAACCACGGATCGTGCGAAAACATTCTTAAATATCTTAAATTATGAACCGAGAGGGACAAACTATGAAGAAAACATTTAAAACATTGACCGCACTTTTAGCCACTGCCACCTTAGCATTTGGCTTAACCGCGTGTAATGATAAAGAACCAGCTAAAGACGGAGCAAAAACAATCTCAAGCCTTGAGCAAATACAAAAAGATGGCAAAGTGCGCATTGGTGTATTTAGCGATAAACCACCATTTGGTTATGTGGATGCGCAAGGTAAAAGCCAAGGCTTTGATGTCGAAATTGGTAAAGCGATCGGTAAAGACTTATTAGGTGACGAAAACAAAGTAGAGTTTGTTTTAGTGGATGCCGCAAACCGTGCTGAATACTTACTTTCTAAGAAAGTTGATATTATCTTAGCTAACTTTACTGTGACACCTGCTCGTAAAGAAGTGGTAGATTTTGCTAATCCATATATGAAAGTAGCACTCGGTGTCGTTTCAAAAGATGGCTCAGTCATTACTGATCTTGAACAATTAAAAGGCAAAACTTTAATTGTAGATAAAGGCACCACGGCTGATATTTTCTTCACCAAAAACTATCCAGATGTGAAGTTATTGAAATTTGAACAAAATACCGAAACCTTTGAAGCTTTACGTGATGGTCGTGGTGATGCCTTATCTAACGACAATACCTTCTTATTCGCTTGGGCAAAACAAAATCCAGGTTATACCGTGGGCGTAAAAAACTTTGGTGATCAAGATGTTATTGCGCCAGCTGTTCGCAAAGATGCACCTGAATTGTTAAATTGGTTAAACAACGAAATCCAAACCTTAGGCAAAGATGGTCGTTTAAAACAAGCTTACGAAAAAACTTTATTGCCAGTTTATGGTGATACCGTCAGCGAAAGCGATATCGTGGTTGAATATAAATAATTTAACCCCATTCACTTCCCCTGTAATTTCCCCACAGGGGAAGTGACCCCCCCTTTATTTTTGACCACTCTTTGGAAGGTGTGGTGTAAATCTCGCCTTTAATGGCATTCTTTCTTGAATACGTTCACGATTAATCTGTAACGCCGCTTCTGTGGCTTCATAGTCCAACCATAAACTTGAATCATCGGGTAACGTTTCATTCCAAATATACTGTACGTTAAAGCCTCGCGCCTTACATTCCGCATGCAATGCATCATACCGTTTCTTTAAAAACGCCAATTTATTAAAGAAAAAACGTACATGCCCTTCACCTAATTTATATTCCGTAGGCTGTCCTTTCAAATGAAATTTACCTTTCGCCACGGCGTTAGGAATGCGGGTTAATTCACGATGTTCCGCTAAAAGATGCTGATCACAAAGTTCCGCTGGCGGAACAAGATTAATTCGAGTCATAAGAGATACCAAATAAAAAGGAACATAGTACGGGGCGTAAATATATTTGTCTATTTTTTATTTCTTCAAAAAAACACCCAAATATTTTAGAAAGTTATTTACCTGATAATTTTAATAAAGCATTGAATTATCGAAAATAAATTGTATCATAACCATATATTTAGTAATTCAAAAGGGTTTAGAAACGGTCAAATTTTTCTCACTTTTTACAAGGATCATCAATCATGAAAAAGTCTCTTCTCTTAACGATTCTTTGTCTTCCATTTATGGCTCAAGCGAACGACAGTACGGGAACAGTCTCTACTGGTGGTGTGGAATATATTAAGAATGAACACATTGCGATGCAAAAAGAAAACCTATTTATCAGCCAAGATAAAATTAAGGTGGAATATGAATATCGCAATCTGACCGATAAAGACATTACTGAGACGGTGCTATTCCCATTACCAGAAGTGATGCTGCACGATTACGGTGATTTTGCTGACACCCAAAGTTTAATCAATTCTTTTAAGATTTATGCGAATGGCAAAGAAATCAAACCGACTACTCATGTACGTGCGTTCTTTTACGAAACCAAAAATGCAAATGATGAAGAGAAAAAAGAATTGGTTTCGCATGATGTCACAGAGATTCTTCGTGCTTGTGCTTTAACTGAAGAAGAGTTAATGGAGCCTTGGTTACGTAAGTCTGCTTCGGCAAATAAAAAAATCTTAAAATGTCAGGATCCACGTCTTGCCAAATTCACATACAAAGACTCTGAGGATAGCGAAGATATCACTTGGGGTGGACAAATTATTTATAGTTGGCAACAAACCTTTAAAGCTAATTCAACTACTCAAATTCAGCACGAATATCCCCCTCTAGTCGGAGGTGGTTTGGGGCTTCCTGAACTCGTCAATTATAAAGAGTTTGCAGATACATTTTGCATTGATCCTGCATTTAAAAAATCAGTAAAAGCTAAATCTCAAGGAATATATTACCACGAGTTAGGTTATATTCTCAAAACTGGTGCAAACTGGGCAAAACCTATCGCTGATTTTACGCTTACCATTGAAAGACCCAAGACACAGATCGTTTCTTTCTGCTGGAAAGGTAAAGGCGAGGTGAAAAAAGTGCTGCAAAATGACAAAGTTGTGCAATATCAAATAAAAGAAAAAGACTTCTTACCACAGCATGATTTAGATGTGCTATATGGTATAGATGCAAGGTTTGTTGAGTAGAAACTTATTACTAAGTGATATACTTTTACAAGGAATAAAAATGCTTATTTTGATTATGACTTGAAAAATAACCGCTTTAGCTTCCCGCTCGTACATGGATTTGAAGAGACCTGTGGTAACGGAAAAATGACCTCTGAACGCATTTATTATCGTTTTGATAGCAAACACTTTGTAAAAGAGAAAAAGACTAAAAAATAGATCTATTCCTGTACTCACATAAAAAAGGGGGCTCGAATCCTTATTAAAGGATCCCCCCTTTAAGGAAACAGCATGTCTGTCAAAACATTTGAAAAATTGACCGCACTTTTAGATAAACATCAAGCACGCTATCGCGTGGTTGAACATCCCACTGCAGGAAAATCAGAGGAAGTGGCTAAAATCCGTGGTACAGAATTAGGGCAAGGGGCAAAGGCGTTAGTATGCAAAGTGAAAGGAAATGGCGTAAAACAAGCGGTATTAGTGATATTGCCGGCCGATCAACAATCTGATTTAAATAAAGTAGCAGCCTATTTAGGTGGCGCGAAAGCCTCGCTTGCCAGCCCTGCAGAAGTAGATACCTTAACTGACTGTGTATTTGGTGCAATTCCACCTTTTAGCTTTCATCCTGATTTGTTGCTAATTGCTGATCCTAGCTTACTGTCTCGTTATGATGAATTAGCATTTAATGCAGGTACGTTAGAACGCTCTATTATTCTCAATACACGAGATTATGCCTCAATCGTTCAGCCCACATTAGTGGATGTAATAAAAACCGAATAGAGAAAAGATTGGTTGTCTTTCATTTGATTGATACAATGCTTCCGTTTTTCTATTAATTGGACATCTCATGAAAAAATATCTTAAAGCATTTATTCTTTTCCCGTTGATTATTCAAATTATTGGCACTGTTGCCTTAACATTCTCGAATAATGATACTGATCAAATTCAGAGCTCGGTGCTTTCTGTCTTTATTGTCGCTGCAATGCCGACTTTTCTCATTACGCTTTGGGCGGCATTTCACCGTTATGCAAGCTACAACGTGAAAGCTATTGCATTAATTGCAGGATTAATCGGATTTAGTTACACAGTCGTGGCAGGATTCTTTTATGCCACACTCGTTAATGACATGGGATTTGGCGAATGGTTGCGCGCAGGAGGATTAGAAATTACCTGCTTAATGGCCGCAGGTTTGGCACTTTATTCTGTTATGGTATTACCGCTCTTGTTACCTAAAGAACGCCCACTATAAGGCAATTTGAGGCGAATATTGAGCTGTTAAATCCACCAAATCTGCTAATGAAATTAACCGCACTTGATTGTTTTCTGACAAAAGTGCGGTTAAATTTCTAGCTAAAATATCCTGCTCCAACACAAAACATTGCCCTTTGCATTGGGTAAGCATTTCCCCATACTTCACGGCTAACAACACGCCATCTTGCCATAAAACCACCGCATCATTTTCCGTGATTTCAGTCAAATAACGTTGAAGGTCAGTCTCAAAATAATGAGCTTGAGAAAAGGTATAAAGCATAATATTCCTTAAAACGTAAACACTTTTTCTGCTTGGCTAAGTTTATTGATCAGCGAAGTGCGGTCAATTTTTTCAGCAGAAATAATGAGCTGTTCAGCTTGCAAATTGTATTGGTCGAGTGAATTGGCACAAACAAAGCGCTGTTCAATATCGTATAAATCTAATAATTTAAAGGTACGAATAAAGTCTTTTTGTAACAATAACTCAGGATTTTGCCCATCGAGTAAATTTAATACGCCATCATCGATAAAAAAGATACCGATTTCCTCTTCATTACAAAATGCTGTCGCAGCAAGCAAAGCATCTAAACCTTCACGAGAAATCGCGTTTCCATGCGGTGCGGTACGAAATAAGAATACTAGCTTCACAATGTTACCACCCGATCTGCTTTTAATGCCATCGCCATAAACTCGCCTAAGCCTGTAATCTCAAAACCTTCTGCAAGATTCGTTTTATCAGTCTCTTTTGCCGTAAGCGCATCCACTACGCCACGACGTTGTGAAGCAGCTACACATAAATGCAAAGGGATATGATGCTGCGCTGAAAAGGCTTGCCAAGCTTGCGTGAGATTAAATTCATCATTGGCAGGATAAACTAAGCCATTGCCATTACTCACACCGTCTTGGAAAAAGAAAATTTGGCTAATGGCATGCCCTTTTTCGAGTAAAGCTTGGGCAAATTGATAGGCAAGAAAAGCCCCTTGTTTTCCATAAACGGGACTTTTCACGGCGAGAACATAGTTCATTACTCTTGCTCTTGTTTGATTTGACGAATATACAAATACACGGTGTGGCGAGAAATCGCGAGGCGATCAGCCACTAAATTGATCGCATCTTTAATATCAAAAATGCCTTTTTCG
>JAGZRY010000525.1 GCA_018381425.1 Haemophilus parainfluenzae | reverse complement strand
AACACTCTAGTGACGCTTTTCACACAACCACCACAAGTCATTCCTGTTACATGTAATGTAATTGATTTCATATTTACTCCTTAATTATTGATATAGATTAAAATTGAGCTTACTATAAACCTTAACACAAGGTTAAGGTCAAGGATTTTTTATGAACATTAGTGAAGTAGCAAAATTAGTGGGTTTATCAAGTAAACAAATTCGGGATTATGAGAAGTCAGGCCTATTAAAGCCTGCACAGCGAAGCCTTTCTGGTTATCGCCATTATGAAGAAAAGGATTTAGAACGACTACGTTTTATTCGTCACTCTCGAGATGTAGGGTTTTCACTCCAACAAATCCACCAACTTTTGCAATTACAGGATAATCCCAACCGTAGTAGTCGAGAAGTGAAAGCACTCACGACACAACATATAAAAACATTGAATGAGCAAATTCATCACTTGCAAAAAATGGTAGAGGAATTGGAACGATGGCATAACGCTTGTCAGGGCAATGATTGCCCTGAATGCAGTATTTTGGAAGGATTAAAAGGATAAAATTAATATTCCCAGCTTTCAGGATCGATGCCTAAATCACGCATGATCTCTTTGGCATTTTCAGGAATCTCATCATGGCGTTCTTTCATTAAATCTGCATCCGTCGGTAATGGTTGACCCGTAAAAGCATGTAAGAATGCCTCACAAAGCAATTCACTATTTGTTGCATGGCGCAAACTTTTTAGCTGACGACGCGTACGCTCGTTCGTCAGAATTTCCAATACTTTAATTGGAATAGAAACGGTAATTTTTTTGACTTGCTCGCTCTTTTTGCCATGTTCTGCATAAGGGCTAATATATTTGCCATCCCAGTTTGCCATAATGCACCTTAAATAACCTATTTATCTGTATTTTAATGAAAAATAAGCAAAATGACAATCTAGACGGCTAAAAGTATAGCAATCTAGATAATATAAATAAAAACCACCTTTCGGTGGTTTCAGTCAATTATAAGGTTTTTGCAAGATCTTTCA
>JAGZRY010000524.1 GCA_018381425.1 Haemophilus parainfluenzae | reverse complement strand
CGTTAATTTCTTCATTTTTTGTTCCTAATTAGAAAGCTCTAAAATCCACGGTAAAATGGTTGGATAAGTTAAGAAAAAGAGCATGACGATAAATACAATCCAATACAAAACAATGAGCTTTTTACGGGAAATGTATTTGCTGCAAATGATTTTTTTGGAAAACATCAGCAACCAAAAGCCGTAGGCAAAGGCGCATAATGAAACGATAAGCATCGGAATGCGCAAGTAATCATACTCACCGAAGCCTATCAACCAGGTGGACGACACGCCAAATACTAAATAGATTAAAGGCGCAATACAACACAATGTTGAAGCCACCGCAGCACTTAGCGCGGTGGCAATCGCAACCCAAAAAGATTTATTAGAGCTTTTTAGAGACGTAGTCATATTTAAATTCTTTTGGATCAAATGAATTTAACGGGTCACCACCGATTTCGGCATACGGATAGCCAAAGTTATTGAGTGGGGCAAGTTCTGGTTGCGGATATAAATCGAAGTCACGAGCATGGTTAAAGCCAACCCAGTTTGCTTCCCAGTTACCGAATAAGTATTTGGCAACGGCTTGTGTATCCTTATCGTCAACAGATTTTTTCTCTGCTAAACGCATTTTTGCTACGTCTGCAGAATCAACAGGTACCCAGCCGAATCCTGCAAGATAGAATTCAGCACGACAATGCTGACCACCGCTTACGTTTGCTACGCCATGTTCGTCCGCACTACCGAATGCACCTTTGGAATATTTGCCCATTTTATCCGCGGCGCCTAAACGAATACCAAAAATTTCACGAGCAGGAATACCAGATGCACGAGCTAATGCCACAAAAACAGAGTTAATATCGGTACATTTACCTTTTAACACGCCAGTGGTAAGAATTTTTTCTACATCGCCGTCACCACAACCTAATACAGAATTATCACGTTCCATATTGTTGACGATCCATTGGTGAATCAACTCAGCTTTTTTCAATGGATTGGTTTCAGTGCCTACAATCTTATCGGCGAACTGTTTCACA
>JAGZRY010000049.1 GCA_018381425.1 Haemophilus parainfluenzae | reverse complement strand
AAAAAATTGTGCGAATTATACGTTAATTTTTATTTCAGGCAAACGTTTGCGTAAATAAAATAAAAAAGTGCGGTTAAAAATCATCTTGTTTTTAACCGCACTTATTAGGTTTTAAAGGTTACATCCAGAAGATATAAGCGATTGTCCCGATAATTAGCATACAGGTTAAATCAATAAATTTACCCACGCGGATCATTTCGGATTGTTTAACAAAACCTGTTGAGTACACAATCGCATTTGGTGGTGTACCAACTGGCATCATAAAGGCACAAGACGCCCCTAGGCCGATAATCATCGCAAAACCAAGCGGTGGCATATTCAGTGCTTGTGCGATGGAAATAAAGATAGGGACCAGTAAAGCAGCACTTGCTGTGTTTGAGGTAAACTCAGTTAAGCAGACAATAAAGGCGGCAACAATTAATGCCATCACATAGTAGTGCCCGCCTTCAATGATGAAGATGATACCATCTGCCATGATTTTGCTTGCACCAGAATGGGTAAGCACAGAACTTAAGGTTAAACCGCCACCGAAGAGGAATAACACGCCCCACTCTGTATTTTCTTGCACTTGTTTCCAAGTTGCGATCCCAGTTACACAAATGACAATTGCAGCGGAGAGTGCCACCATACTATCAAAACTGCCAATTGGTTTTGGTAGCCCTAATAATTGAGAAAGAATTGGATTGAGGTAACCACCAAAAATCCAAAGAATCGCCACGGTCACAAAAATAGTTAAGGTTAAAATACGTTTTTTCGTCATGTGAATTTTGGCAAATTCAGCATCAAAACGAAGACCGAGTTTCGGTTTAAAAACAAGGTATAACCAACCAATAATAAGCGGGAATAAAATTAACATCACTGGCGTGCCATACATTAACCAGTCAGCAAAACCTAAATGAAGCTGAGAGGCAGCGATGGCATTAGGAGGGCTTCCCACAAGCGTACCCATCCCTCCAATAGTGGCACTGTAGGCAATACCCAATAACACAAATACATAAGTATTGTGATCTTTATTGCGGTCTAACTGACTCAAAATGGTCATAGAAAGCGGGATCATCATCGCCGCAGTAGCGGTATTACTCATCCACATGGATAAAAATGCTGTTGCTAAGAAGAGGTAAAATACCGCAACAAAGAGACGACCTTTTGCTAATTGCATGATTTTATTAGAAATCATTTGGTCGATTTTTTGCACATTTAATGCGGTGGCAAGTGCAAAGCCACCAAAGAATAAGAAAATAGTTGGATCAGCAAAGGCAACAAGCGCTTCACGACTATTAGCTAATCCTAATAAGACAGATAAAATGGGTACGAACAATGCAGTGATCGTTACACTGACGGCTTCGGTAAGCCATAAAATAGCTACAAATGCTAGTAAAGATAACCCTTTATTTGCCGCAGGTTCAAAAGGAAGTGTATTGAGTAGAATAAAAAAGAGAGCTACATCAGAAAGGAATATAATAGTTTGTTTATTCCATGCTTTTCGCTGAGATTTTGTGACAGATATTACTTGCATATTTTTTCCTATATTTTTTAAGGTCGGCGATTGTAGCATAACAGGCCTCAGTCAGAAAATAAGGCATACTAAAAATTGATTAGTATCAAAGCAAAGTGTGGCTAAAATCAGATATTTTTGACCGCACTTTATGAGTGGAATGTTTGTTTAACGAAATAAAATCGCTTTCACTTGCTTTTGTAATACTGGGATAATCTCTTGTTCAAACCATGGATTTTTCTTGAGCCAAATTTGATTGCGTGGAGAAGGGTGAACAAGCGGGAGAAAGTGAGGGAGAAAATCACGAAAATGGTGAACCGTTTCAGTCACATTAAGTTCGTTTTCTGGTAAATAATATTTTTGTGCATATTGCCCGATAAGAATGGTGAGCGCTATGTTGGGCAAGTTAGCTAAAATCGGTGCATGCCATTTCTCTGCGAAGCCTTTGCGTGGCGGTAAATCACCAGATTTGCCTTTCCCAGGGTAATAAAAATCCATCGGAATGACAGCAAACATACCTGAGTGATAAAAGGTATCACGATCCACGCCTAGCCATTCTCGCAGGCGATCACCACTTTTATCATTCCAATATAAACGACTTTCTTGGGCTTTAATTCCGGGGGCTTGTCCGACAATATTAATACGAGCTGTCGTTGGTGCCGCAAAAAGCGGTTCAATTCCTTTTGCTGTGAATGATTGATTATCGGGATCTTGCATAATGGATTGCGTGATTTGTGTAAGTGTTGGCATGGTACTTCCTTATTTATTGAAATAAAAATAGCTCACTTTTGATGAGCTATTTTATCATAATCAATGTTGCGACATTATAGGTGTTTCACTCGACGTTTTACTTCTTCTTGTTTGCCAGCGTTGAATGGACGAGCATCAGGGCTGCCGAGATAACCACAAACTCGTCGGGTCACGGAGACTTTTGCACTGTCATGGTTGCCACATTTCGGACAAACAAAACCTTTACTTGTGCAATTAAACTCTCCTGTGAAGCCACATTCGTAACATTCATCAATTGGCGTATTAGTGCCGTAATAAGGCACGCGATCGTAGCTATAATCCCATACATCTTCGAGTGCTTTGAGGTTATGTTGAATGTTAGGGTATTCGCCATAACAGATAAAGCCGCCACTTGCTAGTTCAGGATAAGGCATTTCAAAGTCTAATTTATCGTATGGATTGACTTTTTTCTCTACATCTAGGTGATAGCTATTAGTGTAGTAGCCTTTATCGGTAACGCCTTCAATGACACCAAATTGTTTGATATCTAAACGACAGAAGCGATCGCACAAGTTTTCACTTGGTGTGGAATAAAGGCTAAATGCATAGCCGGTTTCTTTCTGCCATTGTTTTACCGCTTCGCTTAAACGACGCACAATCGCAATACCTTTTTCACGTAGTTGTTCATCGTCAAAAATATGTCCCTTTTTATACAGTGCATTGATGGTTTCATGAATGCCAATATAACCTAAAGAAATTGATGCTCGTCCATTTTTGAAAATATCCGCAACATTATCATCGGCTTTTAGTCGAACGCCGCAAGCGCCTTCCATATAGAGAATTGGCGCGACACGAGCTTTGGTATTTTCTAAGCGCGCAATACGGGTAAGTAAGGCTTTCTTCGCGAGGGCTAAGCGTTCATCTAAAGTGCGGTAGAATTTTTCTTCATTTCCTTGTGCTTCCAGAGCAATGCGAGGCAGATTCAGACTTACCACGCCTAAATTATTGCGACCATCATGCACTTCATAGCCGTTTTCTTCATAAGCACCTAAGAAGCTACGGCAACCCATTGGGGCTTTGAACGAGCCAGTGACTTTAACCACTTGATCATAGTTTAAAATATCTGGATACATGCGTTTTGAAGCGCATTCTAATGCCAGTTTTTTAATGTCATAGTTTGGATCTTGTTCGTTTTGGTTCACGCCTTTTTTAATGGTAAAGACCAGCTTAGGGAAGACGGGCGTTTTATGATTTTTACCCAAGCCACGAATACGGTTTTTCAAAATCGATTGCTGAATTAACCGTTCTTGCCAACTTGTACCTAAGCCAAAACCAAAGGTAACAAATGGTGTTTGACCATTTGATGTATGGAGCGTATTGACTTCATATTCAAGGGATTGGAACGCATCAAAACATTCTTTTTCAATTAGTGCTTTCGCATAACCTTCCGCATCCAGAATTTGCCATTGGGCGGCATTTTTCAAATGTTTTTCAAAGCTGAGTTGAACATAAGGTGCAAGTACTTCATCAATACGATTAATGGTTGTACCGCCATAAATATGGCTGGCGACTTGAGCAATAATTTGTGCAGTAACCGCTGTTGCTGTACCGATAGATTTAGGCGGCTCAATTTCAGCATTACCCATTTTAAAACCATGTGAAAGCATGCCTTTTAGATCAACGAGCATGCAGTTAAACATTGGGAAAAATGGCGCATAATCTAAGTCGTGATAGTGGATTTCCCCTTTTTCATGGGCTTCAACAACATCTCTTGGCAGAATATGACGTTTGGCATAATGTTTTGCCACAATACCTGCCAGTAAATCACGTTGGGTAGGGATAACTTTCGCATCTTTATTTGCGTTTTCATTAAGCAATTCCACGTTACTTTGCTCAATCAGTCCTTCAATTTCTTTGGTTAATTGGCTGCGTTTTTCACGTGCCAGGTCGCGATCGTGACGATATTCAATATAAGTACGAGCAATTTGTGGATACTTGCTTGTCATTAAGTGATCTTCAACAATTTTTTGAATCTGGTTGATATCAATTTCATACTGATAATGACTAAAAATTTCAGTATTAATTCGCTGGCTCAGCTCATGAATATAAATTTCATCAACAATATTGACCGCACTTGCTGCTTTTTTGATTGCATTAGTAATGCGTTGTAGGTCAAACCCAATTCGTGAACCATCACGCTTAATCACAAAGAAAGCGTTCATTTTATGACTCCTGTAAGGTAGCTATGAAAAAATTGAAAACACTATATATGGTTTTATTTAATAGATCAACACACAATATGCGGTGTTGTTTTGTGTTTTTGATGGTTGAAATTGAGTTGAAACCTTGATAAATCTGGAAAGCAAGAGTGTTTTTTGTTGAGAATTATTCTCAAATTATTTTTTTAATAAACTTGATCTGAATCAAATTTTTTAGCAATAAAAAACGGACGAAAAATCGTCCGCTCTTTAAGTCATAGAAAAGAAATTAAGCTGCAACCATTACCATAGCTGGGCGAATCACACGACCATTTAAGGTATAGCCTTTTTGTAAAACGGTGGTGATTTGGTTGCTTTCAAACCCTTCAGCTGGTTGCATAGAGATAGCTTGGTGAAGATCTGGATTAAAGGTTTCACCCACTGCACCAACAGGTTCGACACCAAAGCGAGAAACCGTTGAGAGTAACTCTTTTAAAGTCAGCTCAATACCAGCGAATAGGGCTTTGATGTTTTCATCTTCCTTATTAGCAGGCGTTGCAAGCGCGCGCTCTAAGTTATCAATGGTATTTAAAATGTCTTTTGAAAATTTTTCTAGTGCAAATTTATGCGCTTTTTCAATATCTTGTTCGCTACGGCGACGCATATTGTCAATTTCTGCACGCGTGCGAAGCAATAAATCTTGTTCTTTTTTAGAGGTTTCTTCGACTTGCGCTTTTAATTGTTCTTCAAGCTCTTGTACACGAGCGATCGCTTCTTCTAACGGATCTTCCGTTGAAGTGGTTTCCTGTTGAACTTCTTCAACAAGTTCTTCATTTTCATTTAAGTTTTGTGCTTGTTCTGACATCTTTTTCTCCATTTATCAAAAATTAGTGCTATTTTAGCAAAACTGAATTGCTATGTAATATAATGACTAAAATTTTAAATTCAAGTGCGGTCAGAAATCGGTGAGTTTGCACTTGGGAGCAATCATAGTTATGGATGAATTAGTCAAATCATTTAAAACCATCGCCTTAATGGGAAAACCACGTCGCGATATTAATTTGCAAATGCATAAAAACTTGTATCAATGGCTGAAAGAGCGAGGATATCGAGTTTTAGTGGAAAAAGATGTCGGTGAAAAATTTGGTTTACCAGAAGAGGTTTTAGCGACAGTTGAACAAATCGGTGAGCAAGCACAACTTGTGATTGTGATCGGTGGTGATGGCAATATGCTAGGGCGTGCTCGCATTTTGGCTAAATATCATATTCCAATGATTGGTATTAACCGAGGTAACTTGGGCTTTTTGACCGATATCGACCCGAAAAATGCTTATGCACAGCTTGAAGCTTGTTTGGAACGCGGCGAGTTTTTTGTCGAAGAGCGTTTTTTATTGGAAGCTAAAATTGAACGCAATGGAGAAATTATTTCTAGTGGTAATGCAGTAAATGAGGCGGTGATTCACCCCGCTAAAATTGCGCACATGATTGATTTCCATGTTTATATCAACGATAAATTTGCCTTTTCTCAACGTTCAGACGGCTTGATTGTTTCCACTCCAACGGGTTCAACGGCTTATTCACTTTCCGCAGGCGGCCCAATTTTAACGCCAAATTTAAATGCGATTGCCCTTGTGCCGATGTTCCCGCACACGCTTTCTTCTCGACCATTAGTAATTGATGGCGACAGTAAAATTTCAATTCGCTTTGCAGAACATAACACTTCACAGTTGGAATTAGGCTGTGATAGTCAAATTGCACTCGGTTTTTGCCCAGATGATGTGGTGCATATTGAAAAAAGTCCGCATAAACTGCGCCTATTACACCTGAAAAATTACAATTATTACAATGTATTAAGCACGAAATTAGGCTGGCTTAAAAATTTCTAATCAAAAAGTCAAAAATCTCTTTACTGTATATTATATCAGTTGTAATATATGGATATACAGTTAAGGAGATTTTTTATGCTAACCCAACTTACCATCAATAATTTTGCAATTGTTCGTCAATTAGAGATTGAATTGGCGAAAGGAATGTCTGTGATTACGGGGGAAACCGGCGCAGGAAAATCTATTGCTATTGATGCGTTGGGATTATGCTTGGGGCAGCGTATTGAAACCTCTATGGTTCGAGAAGGGCAGGAAAGAGCTGAAATTTGCGCGACATTTTTTATTGAACCAACTAACCCCGCTTATCAATGGTTGCAAGAGCAAGAATTGCAAGATCCTGATAATCCCTCCGATTGTATTCTACGTCGTGTCATTAATGTAGATGGACGTTCTAAAGCCTTTATCAATAGCACGCCAGTATCGGCTTCCCAATTAAAAGAAATAGGACAATATCTTATTCATATTAATGGGCAGCATGCTTCGCAGTTATTATTGAAAAATGACTATCAGCTTCAATTGGTGGATACATTTGCACATCACAATGATTTACTCGCTCAAATGCGAGAAGATTATCGAGCATGGAAAAATCTTCAAACGCAAGTTAAAAATTTCCAACAAAAAGTTGCCGAAAATGAAGCGAAGAAACAACTTTTACAATATCAGGTAGAAGAGTTGGATGAGTTTGCACTTCGTCCAAATGAATATTTAGAATTAGAAGAGGATCAACGTCGTCTATCAAATAGCGAACAGCTGACACAGTTATCACAATCAGCCTTACAGCTACTCAGTGAAAATGAGACCGTGAGTATTGATTCTATGCTTTATCGTGCGACACAGTATATTGATGAATTAAGTGAGTTAGATCCTCGTTATGTTTCCGTTCAAACAATGTTGAATGATGCACTTATCCAAGTGCAAGAGGCGACAAGTGAAGTCCAACATCTTGCATCTCATATTGAGCAAGATCCGATGTTATTACAAGAGATTGAGCAGCGTTTAGGTCAAGCTTTACAACTTGCACGCAAGCACAATGTGAAACCTGAAGAGTTGGTGGGATGGCATCAAAAATTAGAAGCAGAATTGACCGCACTTTTAGATTTTTCAGAAAGTGAAGAGCGTCTGGTTCTAGAAGAAAAATCCGCCTTTGAGAGAATGCAACATACGGCAAAACAATTACATGAAAGCCGTTGCCAAGCTGCAGGGAAATTAGCACAACAGGTTACACATTCTATCAAAGGCCTTGCAATGGAAAATGCAGAATTTTTCATTGAAGTGAATTCGGATTTAACTAAAGTTGCGTCAAATGGGGCAGATAATATCGTCTTTACTTTACGCAGTAATCTAGGTCAACAGGCACAACCGCTAGCAAAAGTGGCATCAGGTGGTGAATTGTCTCGTATTTCATTAGCGATTCAAGTCTTAACATCAGATCAATCAGCGATTCCAACGTTAATCTTTGATGAGGTTGATGTTGGGATTAGCGGTAAAACGGCAAGCGTGGTCGGTAAGTTGTTACGTCAATTAGGCGACAAATGCCAAGTGCTTTGTGTGACTCATTTACCACAAGTGGCGTGTCACGGACATCATCAATTTAATGTTGAGAAATTTACCGTTGATGATAAAACTGAAACCAAAATGACCGCACTTTCTCAAGAAGAACGCGTTCCTGCTCTTGCAAGATTACTCGGTGGCAGTGAAATTACGGATCTTGCTTTAGCGAATGCACAAGAGATGTTGGATTTAGTCAAGTAAAATAAGGCAAATGAATGGGCGTATTATAGTTCATTCAATGCATTAATAACTCGAATTTCATCAAACTGCTCAAGTTGTTCTTGTCTAATTTCAATTTCTTGAACTTGACCGGATTGTAGTAAATATTCCCTTTGTGTGCCTTTTAATAAAGGAGTATTCGGTGTGAACCATTGAGTTCCTTTTCTAAAGGCGAGATTGCCAATAGAGCAGTCTGTGACAAAGCTATCTTTAATAATAATGATTTCATCAGCCTCTCCCTTTTGTGCAAATAAGGTATTGATAAGTTCACGATCAGCATATTTGATCGAATAATCAATTTCATTACAGACTATGGGCTTGAATACACGATGTGTTTTAGGTGTATATTCAAGGTATGAAATTTGGGTTTGATGAGCGTTGTAGTCAATTCGACAGCGAACAAGCTTATTATGTAGCTCCTTAGGTACTTGAATTAGATCTAAAAGATTAAAAAAAGTGACCGCACTTTTTCCATAATAAGTGATAAGGCTACGCTCATAGCGTGCTTGATGCAGAGCAATATTTTTAATTTTGCCATTTTCAATGGCGATGGTTTCAAATAAAGGGAACATTACTTTTCCTTTTGGATTGGAAGGTAAACTTTGGTAATCAGCTCTTGATATTCGTCTTCAAGTTGGCTTTGAATGGTAATGCCACCACCACTACGAAAATAAAATTTATCACCTCTTTGTTCAATAAAGCGAATTGCGACGGCACTATTTAGGCTTTCGCCATCAAAAATACCGAAAATTCCTGTGTAATAACCTCGTTCTTGCTTTTCAGCTTGTTGGATAATGGAAACCGTTTTTTCTTTAGGCGCTCCGCT
>JAGZRY010000523.1 GCA_018381425.1 Haemophilus parainfluenzae | reverse complement strand
GATACATGAAGTGATTACACCGATTAAGCCCGGTAAAATAAAGCTGTGGTTAATTACAAACTTACCAATGTGGGTTGTACCTGAACGGTCGAATTGGATCGCCGCAAGGTCACTTGGGTAAGTTGGTAAAATGTAGTAACCGT
This sequence comes from Haemophilus parainfluenzae, assembly GCA_018381425.1. GTDB lineage: Bacteria > Pseudomonadota > Gammaproteobacteria > Enterobacterales > Pasteurellaceae > Haemophilus_D > Haemophilus_D parainfluenzae_O. The sequence continues at coordinate 875 of JAGZRY010000523.1, read as the reverse complement.
AACAAGCTGAAGCAAAGGCTAAGATAACAGCTGGATCAACACCGATACCTAAAGCAAGAGGAACGAATGCAACTAATGCTGCGGCTTGTGAATTTACGAATTTAGAAATTAATAACAACATTAATGCGTAAGTCCAAGGATGTGCTTTTACCACATCACCTAGCGCTGCTTTCATCATTGGTGTGTGAACAGTAAACATGGTTTCTGCCATCCAAGAAATCCCGAATACGGCCACTAACGCAATCATACCTGAACGGAAAATTTCATTTTTACTGATTTTACCCGCATCAGTTTTAGTAAAGATAACAATTAATGCGCCCGCTAATAACATGAAGATTTGAATAACGTGAACCATACTTAAATTCACTTTTTTCTTCGCAGTGTCTTTTAATACGATTGCAGCGTTATCGATAGTTTCAGTTTTATCTCCCGCTGTAATTACAACACCATTATCTTGAGCAGTAATTGTTTGAGCAACTTCACCTTTATCATTATAAATCGCAACGTTGTTATAGGCAGTTTTTGCTTTTGCTTTGCTGTCTTTAACATCAAGCACTAATGTACCGTCTTTCGCTAACGCAACGATTTTACCGTCTTTAATATTAAAGGTTTTCACAGCTTTATCAGCAGAAACGATTTCTACCACTTGAGCTGGTGCTGATTTTTCAAAGGCTGGGCGTAAATCTTTAAAGTAACCTAATAGGGCAACTACTAAAATCGCACCAAAGAAGATCCACATCGCATTCCAGCTAGATTGTGGTAATTTCTTATCTAATAATGATGTGCTATCACCATAAACATATTTTTTGAATTCGGGATCTTTTAATTTCTCTTGGAATTCTGGGTCTTTATCTAAATCTTTACCACGGAACCAG
>JAGZRY010000522.1 GCA_018381425.1 Haemophilus parainfluenzae | reverse complement strand
GCACCCAACAAGAGCTGTGCTCATCAAAGTTGCCTAATCTATCCCAAGGAAATTGCAGTTTGACTCTTCCCCATTCATCACAATAGATTTCTTCCCCTTCTGGGCCTGTAACATGGGCAACTTGTGTACCACGAATAATTGGGCGAGGCTTTAATGGACTGCGCCAAGGTTTGTTGTGTGGAATCAGGAAAAGTGTGTTTTCATAGCGGTTGCCTTCTTCTCCCGCTTCTTCATCTAAAGCGCCTGTTTGTTTACCAAAATGCTCTACACGCACCACCAACCAATCTTGATTGAAGGCTGAATTGGCATGCCCTTCTAAAGTAAAACCACAACCCGGTACGACACGCATATCATCGCCCACAGCATTCGCCGTTTCAGAAAGGGCCAGTTCTGATTCTAAACGATAAAGACTGAACGGATTGCCTTGTTCATCTTTCTTATATCGACCCGGATAGTCATATTTTTCATAAACTGTCGCAGAATTGACCGCACTTTTAGACGTATCACTATCAGTAATCCCAGATGCCTGTGAATGATGTTGATGTTCGAGGTTGTAATTCGGATTTAAAAAGGTGTAATCTCGTAAGGTTTGGCTAGTTGTCGTCACCTTACGGCAATAGTCGAATCGCCAAAGGCAAGCAAATGAACGATCCCCTGCGGGCTTCGCATTATAGGTCAATGTGCCAAGAATCGGAGAAGCGATACTTTGATGACCAAAACGCAACTCATGGCTGTCTGCTCGATGGTCAAAATAATAATACCAGCCTTCTTCCGCCGCCAAGCGTTCAATAAAGGCCAAATCGGTTTCGCGATATTGCACACAATATTCACGCTCCCAATCTGAAGGTAAAGGCTCAAAGGAAACCTTTTCTACACGATTTTTTTGCAATAAAGTGCGGATGATTTTTTCGCTGTTTTGATGCTGGAAGATTCGGCTATCAGATTGAAATGTTGCTCGCGCGAGAGCCGGCTCCACCACCATTTGATAATGCGTACGGACAAACCCTGTTTTCCCCAAACCGAA
>JAGZRY010000521.1 GCA_018381425.1 Haemophilus parainfluenzae | reverse complement strand
CGATACGCACGAACTGGATAGCGTTTCCCCATTTTACTTGCGGAGCCTACCATACGAAAACCTTGCAAGCAGTACTGAAATTGTATCTTCTCAATATTAGAGGTGTATCGGTTCCAGATGAGTTTCGTCATGCCCTCTTTGAGTTTGTTGAGCTTTCTTATATTGTTCATAGTCGCTCGAATAGGCTTTTCTAGTACATAGTACAAATGCAGTCCATGACCACTTAGCACTACAAAAGTAGCCTTTGGAATATTCGTTCCCTTACGCATAAATTGCATTACCATGCGTAGCTCTTTAATTTCTTGTCCATCTAAATCAAACACAAGTGCATGGATCATACTCGCATTTTCATTCTTCGTGTTCTTTCCAATAAAGCTAGCACTCCGAATATAGATATCTTCCTTTCCATACCAATTAGGAATTTCTGCTAGGTCATCAAAAATAAGCTTATGCCAATGATGTCCTTCTTCGTTCTTATAAGTAAGAATACCATTGCCTGCTTTACGCTCTGTATTGCCTTTATCTTGAAATGAGCCTACTGGAAAAATTTCACGATAAAAAGCTACTGGCTCTACTTCTTCATATTCATTCTCTTGAAACCATTCCACTTTAGCCTTATACAATTGTTTCTCGGTTAATTTCTTAGTAGCCATTCTTATCCTCTATACCGACTTATATTATCAATATATTTTTTTGCACATTTTCAAATAAATAAAAATCATGGGGATAGTATCCCCTATACCGACTTATATTATCAATACAGTTTTTTTTACATTTTCAAATAAATAAAAATCATAGGGCTAATATCCCCTATACCGACTTATATTATCAATACAGTTTTTTTTACATTTTTAGTATACCAAGACCGACTTATATTATCAATGAAGTTTTTTGCACATTTTTAATGTACCCACGAGATAGAGAAATGACATTCATGACTTAACGTATGTCTATCGAAGATTGACATAGTTAAGCCATGAATTAAGATTAGTACATCGCTTTGAATTACTGCTATAATTTAATCGTTG
>JAGZRY010000520.1 GCA_018381425.1 Haemophilus parainfluenzae | reverse complement strand
ACCAACGCCACAAAAACCACTAAAATACAAATTACACAACGTAATAAGCGGTTTCTGAGTTCAACAAGATGGGTAATTAACGGTTGGGAATCGTCCGTCGTATTGCTCATAATTATTCTCTAGGACTTAGCTTCAGATTTAGGTGCTGGTTGCAGTTCCACATCATCCGGCGAATAGTAATCAGATAAACGCTCGGTTAATTCAGCTTGTTCATGGGCTTCAAGTGCGGTCAAATCTACTTCTGCTTTTTCAGATTCCAAAACGTCGGTAGTTTCATTCTCTGCATGTTCTGTCGATACTGTTTCAACTGGTTTTTCTGCTGTTTCTTGTGAGTTTACCGCAAGTTTTTCAGCAGAATCAGCAGAATTTTCAGCCGCACTTTTAATTTCTTTAATTTGCTCTTCCACCGTTGTGCCCGCAGCAGCCGCTTTTTCTTCTAGCTCTGCACGCATTTTTTGAGCCTGTTCTTTCAGCTCTTCAACGGTTTTACTTAAGTCTGGGGAAAGCTGTTTTAGATTCAGTTGTTCCGCTTTCTTGATACTATCTTGCAATTCTTGCAATTTAAGCTCTTGTTTTAATTCATTTTGAACATTAGCTGCCAACCCACGGATCGTTTTCACCCAGCCCATTACCGTGCGAATAGCCACAGGTAAACGCTTAGGGCCTAGTACCACTAAGCCCACAAGCATCAATAAAACAAGTTCGGAAAAACCAATATCAAACACGGTTATGCCTGTTCTTTATCTTTTACAGTTTCAGTTTTTTCAGCGGTTGTTGTACAGTCTTTAATTTGAGTAAATTCCGCATCTTTTTTCGGTTCGTCGTCAGACATCGCTTTTTTAAAGCCTTTTACTGCTGCGCCAAGATCAGATCCCGCATTGCGTAATTTTTTTGTACCGAATACTAATAAAATCACGACTAATAAAATAATCATTTGTGCTGGGGATAAACCAAACATAGAAAAACTCCGTTAGAATTAAATTGAAAATTTGGGCTTGAATATACTCTTTTTATGCATTTGTCTCAAGAGGTAATTTTAA
>JAGZRY010000519.1 GCA_018381425.1 Haemophilus parainfluenzae | reverse complement strand
AAAACCATCAAGAACGAAGCACTAATAAATCGAGTGGTTTTAATGCAGGGGTAGCCATTAAAGTGAGTAATGGTGAGGCTGCTGGGATTACTTTAGGCGGTAATTACGGAAAAGGCTATGGCAATGGTGATGAAACCACTTATGTTGCAAGCCATGTGGGAGATAGCCAAAGTAAAACCGTGATTAATGCAGGTGGTGATGCCAATATTATTGGTAGTCAAGTAAAAGGCAAACGAGTAGAACTTAATGCTGAAAACTTGAATATTGAGAGTTTGCAAGATAAATCTCGCTACCATGGTAAACAAATGAATGTAAGTGGTAGTGTGACAGTAGGCGACGGTTTTGCTGCGGGTGGTAGTTTCAATAAATCGAAAGTCAATACAGACTATGCGAGTGTAAATGAACAGGCAGGAATTTTTGCAGGTAATGATGGGTATGATATCGATGTAAAAAATAAAGTTTCTTCTGTTGGTGGCGCTATTCTTTCAAGTGCACCAAAAGAGAAAAATCAAATGACAGCCCAAGATTTCGAATATTCAAATATTGAAAATTATTCTAATGCGAAATCATCTGCGATGGGATTGATGGGAGGTTTTTCTGTAGATCGTGATCAAACTTCTGATGAGGATAAAGCTTTAAATAAAATTTATCGTGGTGAGGATAGAAAGGGCGAAACCTTTGAACAGGCGAATCCAAATAAAGCAAATCAATCGCTGGTAAAATTTGGTTTAGGCACAGATGATGTTCATAGTACAGATTTATACGCTGCAGCAAAAATTGGTCTAGCTAATTTAGCGAGCAATAGAAGTCAAAGTGAAAATAATCAGAGTACAACTAATGCTGTGATTAGTGATGGTAACTTTAATATTGCGAGTACGCAGGGTAAACAGAATATTGAGACTATCAAGAAATCTACTGAGCAAGAAGTAAACAAACTTGAAAAAGTAGATCATGCGAAAATGCAAAAAGAAGTTGAACAGGATGTTGCAACAATTCAGAGTTTTACGAAGAATGTTGGTGGTGCTACGGATGAAGCTTATCGAAC
>JAGZRY010000518.1 GCA_018381425.1 Haemophilus parainfluenzae | reverse complement strand
AAATATTGTCCCCAAACGGTTTCAGTATCCGCTAATACAACTTTAGAAAGACTCGCAAGCTGCTGTTCTTCTTGGGTTTCTAATTGTTGAGAACTTTGTCCTGAAAAATCGGGTGTGCCCACTAAGCCTGAAAGATCCACGCCATAATAAGCGCCGACTAAAAGAATGATAATACCGAGAACACCGGTGCCTTTTCCGCCACCGAAGTTACCGCCGCCAGAGCCACGTCTATCTTCAATATTTGAGCTTTCTCTATGACCTTCCCAACGCATAATTTGTCCTTTCTGAGTGAGTTAATTAAAAATCGGCGTATTCTATCAAAGTGCGGTCAATTTTAGATCAGTTTTCTTGAAATATTTACATAGCTTTACACTCTGATTTATAGACTTCTTAAGGGAATTTCAGTATCGTAATAATCCCTTAAACAAACATACAAAAGGAACTTTAAAATGGGTTTATTTGATTTTGTCAGTGATATTGGTAAGAAAGTTTTCTCTAAAGAAGAAGAGGCGTCTAAAGCAGTGACTCAACACATCGCAGAAGACAATCCAGGCGTGGAAAACTTATCTGTTACCGTTGAAAATGGTGTAGCAAATATCCAAGGTGTGGCATCAACTGCAGCAGCATTAGAAAAAGCTGTATTAATGGCGGGTAACATTCAAGGTATCCACTCAGTAACAAGCGATGCAAGCATCAATAACGGTGAGACCTTAGGCGGTGATGAAACATTCTATGTAATCCAAAAAGGTGACACCTTGTGGAAAATCGCCGAGAAAGCTTATGGAAATGGCGCGAAATATACCGCTATCGTTGAAGCGAACAAAGAAGTGATTAAAGACGCGGATAAGATTTTCCCAGGTCAAAAAATTCGTTTACCGAAAGGTTTATAATTCGATAAAAAGTGCGGTTATTTTTGACCGCACTTTTTTCTTTATCAAAAATTGTTGATAAATTGTGCAACTTTAGCCGGTTTTCTATTGAATTTTCCGGTTTCTATCGACTGTTTGATTTTCTTTCGCTATAATTTGGCGGTTTTTTACTTTTACA
>JAGZRY010000517.1 GCA_018381425.1 Haemophilus parainfluenzae | reverse complement strand
CTCGCTGTTTGTCGCGTATGTAATATCTGCCGCATAAGCTTCACGTTTTGCTTCAGGCGGTAAACCAGGGATATTCACCCCAACAGTCATCCCCAAGAATTCAAATAATGGGCGGTTAGTTTCCGCGTCACGACGTGCTAAGTAATCATTCACAGTCACAACGTGCACGCCTTTACCTTCCAACGCCATCAAATAGCAAGGCAAGGTTGCGGTTAAGGTTTTACCTTCACCTGTACGCATCTCTGCGATACAACGATTGGTGAGCACCATACCACCAATTAATTGCACATCGAAATGGCGCATACCGAGTACACGTTTACCCGCTTCACGTACGGTTGCAAAGGCTTCTGGTAAAAGTTGTTGTAAGGTTTCACCGTTAGCTAAACGGCTACGGAATTCTTCTGTTTTTGCTCTTAATTCATCATCACTTAATGCTTCAAAAGCCGGCTCCATTTTGTTGATTTTCGCAACTTGTTTTCTTAATCTGCGTAAAATACGTTCGTTACGGCTACCAAAAATTTTTGTTAAAAAACTCATAATTTCTCTTTCAAATAAAAATAAAAAGGATCATCCGATTAAAAAATCGGCTCGTTCAAAGATAAAAGAAAATTAAATGATGGCTGGGCCGGCACGAATAGGGGCAAAAACAGGGAATTCTGCCGCAATAAAGTGCGGTTGAATTTTTTCGTGTTTTTGATTTGAATGGGTTTTGTGATTTGTTGGCTGAGGTTGAACCTGCAATGCTTGACGAATTTCACGCACCGCAATCAACATATGTTGTTCAGATGATGTTTGGTAATTTTCACCGCTCATATTTGATGAAGGTGGCACCTCCAATTCCTGAGCAACAGGTAAAGCAAAAATCGCAATCATGCTTAACAGCAACTGCGACCAGAAATTTGTTTTACCTTTGTTTGATTTCATCATCTTATTGTCTCTGACAAAATTTGTGTGTATTGTATCGGAAATTCAACGTAAAGTCATTATTGGGGTATTTTTGTGGAAAACAAGCATGAGCGTTATCAAAAAGCCATGAATATTATTGATGT
>JAGZRY010000048.1 GCA_018381425.1 Haemophilus parainfluenzae | reverse complement strand
TTATGATACTCATGATGGCACAGGTGTACGTGATTATATCCACGTGGTGGATTTAGCGATTGGTCACTTAAAAGCATTAAATCGCCATGAAAATGACGCTGGGTTACACATTTATAACTTAGGTACAGGTACCGGTTATTCTGTGCTTGATATGGTGAAAGCGTTTGAACAAGCAAACAATATCAAAATTCCATATCGTCTTGTTGCACGTCGTCCTGGTGATATTGCAACATGTTATTCCGATCCAAGTCTCGCCGCGAAAGAGTTAAATTGGACAGCTCAACGTGGTCTTGAGCAAATGATGAAAGACACTTGGAATTGGCAAAAAAATAATCCGAAAGGATACAGAGATTAATCTCACTCTTGTTGGGCGGAGTATCATTCCGCCTTTAATATTTCAATCAGATAAAATACGCTCAAAAATAACCGCACTTTATGTCAGAACAATCCCTTTCTAGTCAAATATTTACCCGCAAAATGCTGATCTGTGTCTTCACTGGATTTAGTTCGGGTTTACCACTTTTCGTGTTATTGCAAATGTTGCCAGTGTGGCTGACAGATAAAGGGCTTTCCGTTGAATTAATCGGTGCATTGACAGGGGTGATGGTGCCATATGGTTTGAAGTTTTTATGGGCGCCGTTATTAGATCGCTATTTCCCACATTTTTTAGGGCGTCGTCGTAGTTGGTTATTGATTTCTCAAGTGATTTTGCTGATTTCGCTTTATGCGATTAGTCAGTTTGATCCTGTAGCACAGTTGGGAACAGTGGCTAAAATTGCCACATTTATTGCCTTTTTCTCTGCGACACAAGATATTGTACTCGATGCTTATCGTCGTGAAATTTTAACGGATAATGAATTAGGATTGGGGAACACCATCCATATTAATGCTTATCGTGTTGCAGGCTTAATTCCTGGCGGGCTCTCGCTTTATTTAGCGACGATTTATCCATGGGAAACTGTCTTTTTATTGACCGCACTTTGTATGCTAGCGGGCATATTTATGACGCTCTTTTTAGCGAAAGAACCAAACATTGCACAGGTCGATCGTGATCAACCTTTCTATATGGTGTTTTGGATACCTTTAAAAGAGTTCTTCCAACGCAAAGGTGTCGCCCAAGCGATCGGTTTTTTACTCTTTTTATTCTTGTATAAATTTGGCGATTCATTTGCTACTACGTTACAAACGAAATTCGTCTATGACATGGGCTTTGAAAAAGAGCATATTGCGTTGGTGGTAAAAAGTACCTCACTTTGGGCAAGTATTTCTGCCGGTCTCGTGGGGGGCGTGATTATGTTGCGCCTAGGCATTAATCGCGCATTGTGGGTATTTGGTTTTATCCAATTGATTACTATTGGTGGATTTATTTGGTTGGCTGCATTTGGGCATTTTGACCATATCGGTGCTGCAGAACTTTGGAAATTAGGCTTCGTGATTGCGGCTGAATATATCGGTGTTGGTCTCGGTACCGCCGCCTTTGTCGCCTTTATGGCTCGCGAAACGAATCCGCTTTATACAGCCACTCAGTTAGCTTTATTTACCAGCCTTTCTGCTTTACCAAGTAAAGGACTTGGTATGTTATCTGGTTACTTGGTTAAGGCGGTGGGTTATTATCATTTTTTCTGGATTTGTTTATTTCTCGCTATCCCAGGAATGATTTGTTTATTCTGGGTAGCACCATGGAATGAAAAAGGAAATGAAAAAGCTTAAAATAAAATAAAGTGCGGTCAAAATTAACAGCAAAATCATTTGACCAAACAAGGCTTTAACGGTATTTTAAACAGGTCTATTATTTATTGGAGATTTGTATGAAAATTATTCTTTTAGGTGCACCAGGTGCAGGAAAAGGCACACAAGCACAATTTATTATGAACAAGTTTGGTATCCCACAAATTTCAACAGGGGATATGTTCCGTGCCGCGATTAAAGCGGGGACAGAATTAGGCAAACAAGCAAAAGCATTAATGGATGAAGGGAAATTAGTACCGGATGAATTAACGGTTGCGTTAGTAAAAGATCGTATTTCTCAACCAGATTGTGCAAATGGTTTCTTATTAGATGGTTTCCCACGTACGATTCCTCAAGCGGATGCGTTAAAAGACTCTGGCGTAAAAATTGATTATGTTTTAGAGTTTGATGTACCAGATGAAGTGATCGTTGAACGTATGAGTGGTCGTCGTGTACACCAAGCATCTGGCCGTTCTTACCACATCGTTTACAACCCACCAAAAGTGGAAGGTAAAGATGATGTAACGGGTGAAGATTTAATTATCCGTGCAGATGACAAACCAGAAACTGTATTAGATCGTTTAGCGGTTTATCACAAACAAACCAGTCCATTAATTGATTATTACCAAGCTGAAGCGAAAGCAGGTAATACTCAATATTTCCGTTTAGATGGTACTCAAAAAGTGGAAGCTGTAAGACAAAAATTAGATAAAATCTTAGGCTAAAAAAGATGGAAAACTGACCGCACTTTGAAGAGAAAAGTGCGGTTAATTTTTCAAAAGGATTTTGAAATCGTAAATTGAGATCGCATTTAGGGACGTTATGAGCAAGAAAAAAACAATAACATTGACGATTTCGGCTATCGCAGTGGCACTTGGGATCGGCGCACAATTTTATACTAATCACAAAATTGATCAGGTATTAAAAAATTTCCCTTACTCTTTGGATAATCAAGCGACATTAAACGTGACACAAACTGCGAAAAACTTTTTTATTCGTGAGTTAATCTTTAGCGTAAAAAATAGTGATGCGAAAAACACAAATGTCATTTCAACTAAGCTCACCGCTCTGCCTTTCTTCATTACAGCGGAGTCTCAGTTATCCGATCAGTTAGTTCGTCAATTAAATAAAACATTAAATATTACGATTGATAAAAACACAATTAATAGCAAATTTTCGCCAGTAGGGGATTATTTACAGTCTGATATATTGACAGAATTCCGTGATTTTGCGAATAAGTCCCAAAACCTTTCTATCGGTCTTCATTTCTTAAAAAATAAAGAAGTTGAGCTAAAAACAACCCTTAGTGGTTTTAATTACGATAAAGACACTAAACTGGAACAAATTGAAGGTGAAGCTCGTCTAGTGCCTGTCGGTGCAAATCAGTATGACCTATCAAGTATAGAATTAACTGCGAAAAATGCCGAATTAGCATTGTTAAATGGTGAAAATACACATATTTATCTTAAAAATGCGACTTACTATTTTGATGTAAAACCAGGCGAGACAGATAAACGCGATCTTAATACAAAATTCAGTAGTGATATTTTGCGCATTGCCAATAAAACCCGTACAACGGAAGAAAGCCAAGCAACAGCAGGTGGATTAAATTTATTCATTAAACAAAATGGTGTACCAAGTGCGGTCAATTTTTATAACGAATTTCAAAAATTAAGTGGTGGTTCACTAGACATTAAAGATGGCGTCAGTTTGTTAACGAAAATTTTTACACAAAACGATCGTTTTGATGGTTCGTTATCGGTACTTTCTGTCAATGTCCCTAAAAATAATCAACCTTACTTTAACTTACAAAATGCAGGCCTTGAACTTAAGTTAGCGAATACTGATTTAACTAAAGCCAATGTGGATTTCAAATTAAATGTTGAAAGTGTGAAGCAAACCCCTTCCGATGAAGAGCGTAAATGGGAAGCTAAAGGCGGTAAGGTAAATATTCAGTTAGATGATTATAACGTGGAAAATGAACTGGCTTTTGTTCCTTTCTTATTGGATGCTTTTGCTAAGAAAGACACGCCGGCAAAAGACGATAAAGATTTCTTAAATGCCAAAGATAAATGGGTAAAAGAATTTAGTGGTAAAACCAATATTGAGGCTACATTAAAATCATTTAATATGGCCGATTTAGTACTTGATGACGTATCAGCCAGTGATAAGACGGAAACTTTAGACAATGATCAATATAATGAACATATCACATTGTCAGCGAATAAAGCTAGTTATCTAAGTGCAGGTTTCCAATTTGAAAAATTAGCGGTTGATGCGCCATTTAAAATTAATCATAGCAAAGCGCATTTATCAGCAAGATTTTGTTCAGCACCGTTTTATGGGGCCTTATGTAGCACGCATTTAACGTCAACCACATTTGATAAATACATCAAAAACTCTTGGAAAGAGCTTGATTTAATCGTTGATAATGCAACATTGAATTTGAATCTAAATACTTATCCGGAAACCAATGCTTATCCTGTTAAGTTGGAAGTGAGTGGTATTGTGCCTCAAGTGCCAGAAGATGATTCATCCGACATGATTCCAGATAATATTGAAGGCACATTTAATCTGACATTAAGTAAAATGTTATTTGATGATCAAAATGAAAAAGCCTTAGCCATTAAGGAAAATTCATACTTTTGGCAATATTTAAGGAGCTTTGTGAAACATGATGGAAAACTTCACCGAGAATTTGTGGAAGAAGGTGATAATTACGTTTCTAGAGTTGAAAAAACGGAAAATGGCTATTTAATTAATGGTCATACGCTTGAAGATCTTCGTCAAGAAAGCATGATGGAGACTGATGAGGGCGAGGAAGGGAAGCCGGAAGAAACTGATTAGCTGAAAAAGATATATAAAAAATGGCCGCACTTGAGATCCAAAGTGCGGTCATTTTTTTCGCTGTTTTTGATTACTTCACTAATCCACCACTTGCTTGTAAATCAGCATGGTAGGAAGAGCGAACAAATGGACCACAAGCTGCGTGTTCAAAGCCCATTGCGTTGGCTTTATCACGGAATTCATCGAACTCTGCTGGTGGCACATAGCGTGCAACCGGTAAGTGATGGCGACTTGGTTGGAGATATTGACCAAGCGTAAGCATGGTTACGCCATTTGCGCGTAAGTCTTTCATCACTTCAAGGATTTCCTCATTGGTTTCACCCAGCCCAACCATTAAGCCTGATTTAGTTGGAATGTTTGGGAACATTTCTTTGAAATCATGAAGTAATTTTAAAGACCATTGATAATCAGCACCTGGACGAATTTCTTTATATAAACGAGGCACATTTTCCAAGTTGTGGTTGAATACATCTGGTGGATTGTCTTTTAATTTTTCTAAGGCTTGAGTAATACGTCCACGGAAATCAGGCACTAAAATCTCAATTTTGATGCCAGGATTTAATGCACGCACTTCTTTTACACATTCAGCAAAATGACCCGCACCACGATCAGGTAAATCATCGCGGTCTACAGAGGTAATTACCACATATTTCAACTTCATATCTTGGATAGTTTCAGCTAATTTACGTGGTTCATCAGGATCTGGCGGTAAGGGTTTACCATGTGCAACGTCACAGAAAGGACAACGACGAGTACAAATTGCCCCTAAAATCATAAAGGTTGCCGTACCATGGTTAAAGCACTCGTGTAAATTTGGACAAGAAGCTTCTTCGCATACAGAATGTAGGCCATGACGACGCATCCCGTTTTTAATCGTTTCGATCTTTAATGAGCTAGACGGCAATTTGATTTTCATCCATTCCGGCTTTTTCAATAATTCTTGGTTAGGATCGATATTTTTAACAGGGATAATTGATGTTTTGGCGGCATCGCGGTATTTCACACCACGTTCCATTTTAAAAGGCGTTGACATTGTTCTTTCCTAAAGAAAAATGCCTGATTCAGGCATTTTTAAATGTGTTATAAAAGTGAATGTTATAAATTTGTAACATTATAGCCTAAAAGTTCGGTAAAGTGTTTAATTAATTTGAGGGAAACCTTGTCAAGTGTCGCCTCTTCTTTATCAATAAAGTCAGCAAGCTGACACATTTCAAGTCCAGCATAACCGCAAGGATTAATGTAATGGAAAGGATTGAGATCCATATTGATATTAAATGCCAAACCGTGGAAAGAGCAGCCTTTACGGATACGTAAACCTAATGAACAGATTTTTTTACCATCAATATACACGCCAGGTGCATCAGGTTTGGGATAACCTTCAATGCCATAGTCTGCGAGGGTTTTCACGACAGATTGTTCAAGTGCGGTCACTAATTGACGAACATTTAAATGTTCATGACGTTTAATATCAATGAGTACATACATCACCTGCTGACCTGGGCCATGATAAGTAATTTGACCGCCGCGATCTGATTGAACAACAGGTATATTACTACTTTGTAATAAGTGCTCTGGTTTGCCTGCTTGGCCTTGTGTGAAAACAGGATGATGCTCAACTAACCAAATTTCATCAGTTGTTTCTGCATTTCGATTATCCGTGAATTCCTGCATTTTATGCCAGATCTCTTGATAATCTTGTAATCCTAATTGACGGACAACTAAATCAGTATTATTCATCTTAGATAACCATTTTGACGCCTTCAACTTTTGCAAGTTCTTTGTAGAGAGTTTCTACTTGCTCAAAGTTTTGTGCCACGATATCAATTGAAACTGAATTATACGTGCCTTTGCTACTGCGTTTTTCTTTTGGAATATAATCACCCGGTAAATATTTTTGTATCACCGCAACGATGTCTTGTGCTAAGTTCTCACGGTTAACACCTGCGACTTTAAATGTCATTGCAGCAGGGAATTCCATTAATTCTTTCAGTTTTTCATAATCATTTTCTGTTGTCATGTTACATCCTTACTTAAGAGTAAGGTGCGTGAATCAGTTAAATTCACACACCTTACGAATTTATTGATGTGATATAAATGGGGAAGTGCGGTTAATTTTCAAGGTGTTTAGTCAAATAATCCTTTAACCGTTAACACTAACCAGTCCCAACCTTTACCTAAGAAACCGCCTTCTTGCACATCTTCTAATGCTTGAAGGTTCACGGTGGCGACATCTTTGCCGTCTAATTGATAAACAATTTTACCCACTACTTGACCTTTTGCTAAAGGTGCTTGTAAGTATTTGTTATCTAATTCATAACGAGCTTTTAAGTCAGTTTGTTTACCTTTTGGCACAGTGATAAAGCCATCTTCTAAGACACCAAGTTTAACGTTACCTTTATCACCGTAGTAAACAGATTGTTTTGAAATTTCTTCGCCTGCTTTTTGGGTTTTTAATGTTTCAAAGTTAGCAAAACCCCATTGTAAGAGTTTTTTACTTTCTACTTCACGGCCTTTATAGGTTGGTACACCCATGACAACAGAAATCAAACGCATATTGTTTGGACTTGTTGCCGATGCGACAAGGTTATAGCCAGCTTGGCTTGTGTGGCCGGTTTTCATCCCATCAACGTTAATGGTTTTATCCCATAATAATCCATTACGGTTAGGTTGTTTGATTTTGTTGAAAGTAAAGTCTTTTTCAGCGTAGATTTTATATTCTTCCGGTAAATCATGAATAATGTGTGCACCAATAATCGCCATATCACGTGCAGTTGAATATTGGTTTGGATCGTCTAAACCATGTGGTGTAGTGAAGTTAGTATTTTTTAAGCCAAATTGTTGAACGTATTTATTCATAGTATCAACGAAGCTAGCTACTGTGCCCGAAATATGTTCAGCCACTGCCACACAAGCGTCATTACCAGAAACAATGATAATCCCTTTGTTTAAATCACCTACAGACACTTGTTGATTTAAATTTAAGAACATTTTTGACGAATCAGGGAAATTTCTACCCCAAGCGGTTTCGCTAATCGTCACCATATCTTCATTGTGGATTTTACCTTGTTTTAATGCCGCACCAACCACGTAGCTAGTCATCATTTTTGTTAATGAAGCAGGGTATTGGCGTTGGTCTGGGTTAAGTGATGCAAGTACTGCACCGGAATTGTAATCCATTAAAACATAAGTTTGTGCATTCACTTCCGGTACTGCGATACCGTATTGAATATCCTCAGCGGCAGCAAATGTTGATGCTGCCATTAATCCCGAGCAGAGTACAATTTTTTTCAATTTTGCCGATTGTTTTAACATAGCATTTCCTTTAATAGCTTATTGGTTTTTATAAGTATAAACGATTACAGGTTGCCCATTGATCGTTTTTTGTAATTTTGTTTTTAATTGATTAATATCAGCTTGATCCGCAATTGGGCCAAAATGGATTTCGTAGTTTCGTCCATTTTGGTTAATTTCGGTTTTTATGTCATCTAATGCGAGCTTTGTGATGATGTTTTCTGCTTGATTTTTTGACGACAGCGCGAGTAGTTTTAGCTTGAAGACAGTTTTTGCATCGCTTGTGCTGTCTGAGTTCTGATTTTTTTTTTCGCTATTTTTATTGATGGCTAAACGATCACTGGCTTCTTGCGTTTTAGCATGCTTAGCGAGTGTTTTAGCACCTGCACCTGAAATTTGACCTTGATTATCTACATGTAAGGCTTCAATTCTAACATGTCCCGTTCCACGAGCAATAAGCCCCAATTCTTTAGCTGCAGAATGTGATAAGTCGATGATACGTTTCTCACTAAACGGACCTCGATCATTAATCCGTACAATCACTTTACGATTATTCTGTAAGTTTGTGACAACCGCATAAGAGTTTAAAGGCAATGTTTTATGTGCAGCTGTAAAAAGTGATGAATCGTAGCGTTCACCATTGGCTGTTTTTCTTCCATTAAATTTATTGTGATAATAACTTGCGGCGCCTTCTTTTGAATAGTTTTTTGATTCATCTCCTTGTGTAGTATAAGTTTTGCCGTTTACTTCATAACTTTGTGGTGTAGGAATAGTTGTTTTTATAGATAAAGAATCCCCTTGGATGCCATACATTTTTGGGGTATCAGCAAAGCTAGATAAACTAAATCCCATAATTAATGTGAAAAGTGCGGTCGTTTTTAAGATGTTTTTTAATTTCATACTTATTACTGTCAATATTATTGCTGTATTCCTATAAGAAAGCCAAAAAGGAAATTAGTTCCCTTTCATAAAGCGAGGTTTGTGAGTATGAATGGACATCACTAAACCAAAGCTCGCCATGATAGCGACATAAGAGGTGCCCCCATAGCTAAAGAGAGGCAGAGGCACACCAACCACGGGCAAAATACCGCTCACCATACCAATATTTACGAAAACATAAACGAAGAATATCAGTGTGGTAGCACCAGCAAGAATACGCCCGAAAGAGGTTTCTGCATTTACCGCAATCATTAAGCCACGGATAATAATAAACAAATAAATTGCCATCAGAATAAGAAAGCCGACCATTCCATGTTCTTCACTCATCACGGCAAAAATAAAATCAGTG
>JAGZRY010000516.1 GCA_018381425.1 Haemophilus parainfluenzae | reverse complement strand
CCATTCCATTTCATTGCCTTCCATTCCATTCCGATTAGGTGGATTCCATTCCATTCCATTCCATTCCATTCCATTCCATTGCATTCCTTTCGCATTGATTCCAATCCATTCCATTATAACCCATTACATTCCATTCTACTCCGGTTGATTCCATTCCACTCCATTCCATTCCATTCCATTCCATTCCATTCGTGTTTATTCCATTCCATACTATTCCATTCCATTCCCTTCCATTCGAATTTTTTACAATCCATTCCATTCCATTCCATACTATTCCATTTGGGTTGATTCCGTTCCATTCAATAAAATTCAATTCCATTCCTTTAGGGTTGTTTCCATTCCCTTCCATTCCATTACATTGCGTTCCTTTCCACTCCATACCACACGCGTTGACCCCTTTCCATTTCATTTCATTCGTTTGCAATCCATTCCATTCCATTCCATTCCATTCCATTCCATTCCGCACGGTTTGATAACATTCCATTCCACTCAATTCCACCCTGGTTGTTTACATTATTTTCCATTCCATTTTATTCCATTCCATTTCATACCATTCCATTCCTTTCCACTCCATTCCATTCCATTCCACTCCATTCCATTCCAATCCATTCCATTCCATTCCACTCTGGTTGATTTCATTCCATTCCATTTTATTCCATTCCATTCCATGCCATTCCATTCTTTCCATTCCATTCAATTCCATTCCAGTCCACTTGGGTTGATTCCATTCCGTTCCATTCCATTCCATTCCGTTCCATTCCATTCGGCTTGATTCCTTTCCATTCCATTGCATTCCATTCCATTCCATTGCATTCCATTCGGGTTGATTCCATTCCATTCCATTCCATTCCATTCGATTCCATTGCATTCCATTATTGTTGTTTCCATTCCTTTCTTTCCCATGCATTCGTGTTGATTTCATTCCATTCCATTCCATTCCAGTTCGTTCCATTCCATTCCATTCCATTCCATTCGTGTTCAATAAATTCCGTTCCATTTCATTCTATGCCAATCCATTCCTTTGCATTCCATTGCATTCCATTCTGGTTGATTC
>JAGZRY010000515.1 GCA_018381425.1 Haemophilus parainfluenzae | reverse complement strand
GAGAATGTTCCGAAATTATTCGGATTTTGACAATATTTTTTATTAAGGAGTCTAAACTTTCATGGAAAAGTTTTTCAAATTGAAAGAACATGGTACTGACGTCCGCACAGAAGTGACTGCCGGATTGACAACTTTCTTTGCCATGTCTTACATCCTCTTTGTTAACCCAGCGATGTTGGCCCAAACAGGAATGCCTGCACAAGGTGTTTTCTTAGCAACAATTATTGGTGCGGTTGCAGGGACATTGATGATGGCATTTTATGCTAACCTACCATACGCTCAAGCGCCTGGTATGGGGCTTAATGCCTTCTTCACCTATACAGTGGTCTTTTCTTTGGGTTACACTTGGCAAGAGGCCTTAGCAATGGTCTTTCTATGTGGTGTTATTTCATTGATCATCACGGTAACTAAAGTACGTAAGATGATTATTGAGTCTATCCCAACAGCTCTCAAATCTGCTATTTCAGCAGGTATCGGTGTTTTCCTTGCCTATGTTGGGATTAAAAATGCTGGTTTCTTGAAATTCTCAATTAATCCACATACCTACACTGTAGCAGGTAAAGGTGCTGATATGGCCAAGGCTTCAATTACAGCTTCATCATCAGCTACACCAGGTTTGGTTGCTTTCAATAACCCAACTGTAATTGTAGGCTTGATTGGTCTTGTGATTGCGATTTTCTTTATTGTTAAAGGTATTCGTGGTGGTGTTCTTCTTTCAATCCTTGTAACGACTATCATTGCTATTTTTGCTGGTGTCGTTGATCTTGGAAGCATTGACTGGCACGCAGCTAGCTTGACATCATCTATTAAAGATCTTGGTCAGGTCTTTGGTGCAGCGCTTGGATCTAAGGGATTGGGATCACTCTTTGCAGACGTTTCTCGTTTGCCTGGTGTCTTTATGGCTATTCTTGCCTTTTCATTGACTGATATCTTTGATACTATCGGTACCTTGATCGGTACTGGTGAGAAGGTTGGTATCATTGCTTCAACAGGTGATAACAACGAATCAAAAGCTCTTGACCGTGCTCTTTACTCTGACCTTGTTGGTACAAGT
>JAGZRY010000514.1 GCA_018381425.1 Haemophilus parainfluenzae | reverse complement strand
TTCTTCATCTGAAATATTCTTGTCATATTTAAATTCTAATGGTGAATTGTCAGGAAGTGAAATTCCTGTACTTCCATCTAAAGAATCTTGATGAAGAGGTGAAATAGTTATATATAAATCATCCTGCTCTAAAGATAAAGAAGACATATCCTTATAGATAGATTTTTTATTTTTGTATCCATAGCGTTTTTTCATCTCTTCCTCAAGTCTTTTTTGCAACCCTTTCATTTTTTCAGAATTAAAGATAGCCTGAAACTCTTCGAATGAAATTTCTTTACTTTCATTAAGCTTTCCTTTAATTAACCTTCCTAGATCTAAATCAGAAATATCAACTTCATTAAAAATAAAATCTTGATCTGGATTTACCATTGAAAGCATTCCAGTAATGAGAGATGTTACCAAAATAAAATCACAATTAACTTCAATAAATATACTTTTAGACTTACTCATATTAATTTACCTTATTAACAATAATATTAGTTCCTTTCGATCTAGTATACATTAAACAATTACCTAATTTACCACTTTGACTTGTTATGCTATCTATAGTGATATTTCTACAGAAAAGTGAATGTGAAATTATAAGGTTTACTTAGAATAATCATCTTTGGAAACAAAAGCGCGGTCAAAATTTCTTGTGTTTTTGACCGCACTTTTATTTTATCTATTAACTATACTGCTGCCGATACTTCTCTAAATTATCTTGAAAATGCTGAATGTAGTATTCGATATCTTTTTCTCGGTAGCCAAGAATTCGGCCGATTTCACGTTCCACTTTTGGATCAAAATCATTCACAGTACTTGCAGGAAGTAATACTTCCATTTGTTCAGCGAGTGCAAGAGATTGAGGTAAATAGACAATAAAATCAGTTAAGCAGACATCATTAATATGACGTTGCACTGTTTTTGAATGAAGCATTCCTAGCTCAAGATAAGGGAGAAAGGCGTCAGGAATGCCGAGTTCCTGATTGAATAATGCCACTTGCTTTTCGCCCCTTAACATTAATTCCAGCTCCTTGCCTTCATGCGGCCCAAGAATACCTTTTTCCATAAGA
>JAGZRY010000047.1 GCA_018381425.1 Haemophilus parainfluenzae | reverse complement strand
AGATTATTTGGATTACTATAATCATCGAAGGATTCAACTAAAATTAAAAGGACTGAGTCTGATACAATATCGAAAACAATCCTTTAAATAACAGTCTAATTTTTTGGGGTCAGATCATTTCTACCGCACTTTTTTTATTCTAATTAAGCTTTAGCTGCTAAATATCGCTCCACTGTATCCACAATCGCTTGTGTTTGCGGATCGATTTCGATATTCACTAAATCACCAATTTGGCGTTTACCTATAAATGTTCGGTGTAAAGTTTCAGGGATTAAATTCACGCAGAATTCATCGTCTTTCACTTCACCGATAGTAAGACTGATGCCGTCAATTGCGATAAATCCTTTGGTGAGTATATATTTCATCACGTCTTTATTAGGTAATTTAAACCAAATCTGACGATTGTTTTCGCTTTCAATAATTTGTGAAACGCTTGCGGTACAATAAACGTGGCCGGATAAAATATGCCCACCAATTTCAGCGCCCATTTGCATCGCGCGTTCGATATTGACAAAATCCCCGGCTTTTAAGTTGCCAAGATTGGTGATACGCAAGGTTTCTTGCATTAGGTCAAAGCTCACAAGATCATCATGAATTTCAGTCACTGTTAAGCACACGCCGTTATTCGCCACTGATGCACCGATTTCTAAGCCTTTTCGCATTTCAGCTGGTAATTTTACGATCTGTGTTCTAAAATTATCGCTGTCTTTAATTGCATGAATTTGGGCTATGCCCTGTACAATACCTGTAAACATTATTATTCCTTCATTAAAAATTTTTCCAATATTATAGCAAAATTTATGAATTCTCGTCTTTTTTCTCAATACTGCATTGATATTCAAAAACTTATCCGAATTGCGACACCTATCGGTCTTGCCCAGTTAGCTCAAACGGGCATGGGCACCGTGGATGTAATTATGGCAGGGCGTGTAAGCTCGGCTGATGTAGGCGGTGTCGGTATTGGTGCCTCCATTTGGCTGCCTTTGGTACTTTTCGGACAAGGCTTATTACTCGCCTTGCCACCAACAATTTCCTATTTAAATGGTTCAGGACAACGCCATCGTATTGCTCACCAAGTAAGACAAGGCCTTTGGATTTCATTTTTAGTGATGATTCCCCTTGCACTCATCATCTATCATAATGATTTCATATTGCAGTTTATGAATATGGATGCCCACATGGCAGATGTGACGATGAATTATTTGCGTGCGATGGTGTGGGGCTTGCCAGCCTATTTATTGCTGATTAATTTCCGCTGTTTGAATGATGGTATTGCCAAAACAAAACCCGCCATGGTGATTACCTTCATGGGGTTAATGCTGAATATTCCGCTAAATTATATGTTTATTTACGGCAAATTTGGTGCACCTGTATTGGGCGGTGTCGGTTGTGGTGTGGCAACGGCTATTGTCAACTGGGCGATGGCAATTTTGATGATTACCTATTCAGCCAAAAACTATAATGAACGTAGTTTAAAAGTCTTTAAAAAGATTATTGAAAAGCCTGACATCAAAACACTGAAAAAATTGACCGCACTTGGTTTACCTATTGCCATTGCGCTGTGCAGTGAAGTGTCACTATTTGCCTTGAGTAGTTTATTACTTTCCCCATTAGGTGCGGATGTGGTCGCTAGCCACCAAATTGCCTTAAACACCAGTGCCGTAGCCTTTATGTTCCCCATGTCTATTGCCATGGCTGCAACTATTTTAGTGGCGCAAGAGCTCGGTAATCACGCACCACAAAAAGCTAAAATCATGGCTTACGCCGCTATTATTCTTGGTTTGATGGCGGCAAGTGTATTGGCGTTGGTGATTTGGGTATTTAGTGCAGAAATCGCCGCATTAATTGTGGGTGATAATACCACCGTTATTGCCCTTTCAGGCAGCTTATTAGCGATGGCGGCGATTTATCAATTTTCAGATTCAGTGCAAGTCGTCGTGAGCGGTATTTTACGTGGCTATAAAGACACTAAAATTATCCTTTATATCACGTTACTTGCTTATTGGGGCGTGGGTATCCCTGTTGGTTATATTCTTTCCCGAACGGATTGGATTGTTCCAAGCATCGGTGCAAAAGGTTTCTGGGTCGCGTTTATTATTGCATTAACCATTGCAGCCGCTTTACTCTTTATACGTATGCAAAAAATCCAATCACAGCCTGATGAAGCCATTATTCAACAGTTAGAAAGATTGAAGTAGTTGAAGTATAAAGTAAAAAATGCTCAACCAAAAAATTGAACAGGTTAGTTAACTTGAATATTGAGCTCACTATAATAGATAATAGTGCTGGCTCAATCCTTTTAAATCGAGTTTAATCCGTTTTTAATTGCAATACACCAAATATTCTTCAATATCTGCTTCTAATTTGGCATTATAGAGTTCTTTGAACATTTCAACAATTTCTTGATTACTTAAGATCTTAGCATATAAGGTTATAATCTGCTAATCCATTCAGGTAATTCAGGTTTGGTTTTTCTTACTTTAGGCTCAAATGAGCCCCCTATATCTCTAGGATTAGAGATTTCTATCTAGCCTTCATCACACTTGGTAGCGTAGCTATTACACGCATTTATCCAGTTTTTAGTGATGAAGTTTCATATAAAGCCATAACCTCATTATTACCATAATTATGAATACAATAAACTTCATAAGAAAGGAAACAATATAAAATATACAGTTCGTTTGAACTCTTTTCTAAGATGTTACGTTTAATGTCGTAAGCAATTAGATAAGCAAGATTTCCTAATTGACCAGCATAAACATACTGAATAATGGCAATCTGAGTAAATTACATTGTTCTTGAATAGAAAGTTTTCGCTCTTCAGGTAGTCCAATAATTTATGCAAAACGCTCTGCTATTTCATGCCCTAAATTATTTATTTTCTTACTAAATCATGGTTTAGGTACACCATCAATCCTAAATTATAAGCTGCTGAAGAGTGTTGATGGATAATAGACTCAAAATGGAATAATTTTAGTTAAATCACTTCAAGCTAAAGCATTCACACCATCATTATAAATACTTTTTACCTTATAAGACTGAAATGTAGCAATTCATTGAAATAATTTTTTGAACACTTATTATCCTTATTAAAATAACTCAGTTTGTTTATTCAAATCCGAAGTGATAACCTTATTGTACAAATCAAACTTTTGAGAAAACCCCACAGGATCTTGGATGAAGCCCTGCACACCTTCGTTTTCATATAGTGAAACACATAACGCTAAAGTTCTTGCTTGGCAGCTAAATGATTTTTGAGGGTTAAATTCAATGTCACTAAATGCATCAAAATAATTCTCAAAAAAAGTTTCTCGTAATACTAAATTACGCTCAGAAAATAGCACATTTAAATACAGCCAATCATAAAAAAGGCTTTTGGGCTCTAAAGGAAAATCTTTTTGATTAAATGTAAACTTTACCATTTTACCGCTTTCTCTTAACCGACTATCCTTTTTGGCCTCTCTTGGCGTAACCGTCAATAAATCTCGATAAGGTCCACCATTTACAAATACTTTACTGCTTTGGAAAAGATTTTCTACAGGGTAGCCTTTAATATTTTTAAGAAAAAATGCACTTAATTGAATACCAATTTCTTGCTCTGATTTACTTGATGCTTCCAAGATATGATTAAAACCTTGTTCTTTAGCTTTTTCGTGAAAACTACGAATCGAACGCCTGCGAACTTCCAAGCTCATTCCCATGTACCAATTAAATTCAATTTCCTGTTCAATAACACCAATGCTATTTCTATTTGGAATAAAGATAGGTCGAACCGTTCTCCCTATGCTCTTTTTCTCTCCCCTCATATTTTCCCTACATAATCAGAAATAACTATATAATTTATTTTAATAATTATTTTTTATTCAATTCTTTTTCAAACGATTTAATATTTTCACTACAAACAATAAAAACAATCTTTTACCATCTTCCGTAATAATTTGAAATGTATAATCATTCACTAATACTGTCATATTTATAATAAAAGCACCATTAATCATTGTAGAAAGATCTCTATGTTCTAACTTATCTATAGGCGGATATGCAATATAGTATTTCCACCCCATCGCCTCTATCACGGGCTGTTTATCACAATAATTCCATGCTAAAATCGAATCTTTACTCCACAGCATAAGGCCCCTTAAATAAAACAATTTTTATAATATAAAAACAACCAATAATATTAATAAGATAAAAAGAACAAGACAAATATATCCAGATCTATTTTTCTCTATTTTTGAAGAGCTTATTGAAACTTTACTGTTTTTACCAATGCTATTATCAGAAAGTGAATTACCTGAACGTTCTTCAAAAGCCTGTTCAACTATATTTTCAATTTCTTGTAGTTCTTCTGGACTTAATAAACTCTCTTCAAATGTCTTTTTACACTTCTCACGCGATTTTAACAATTCTTGCTTTAAGTTTTCTTTATACTCATATCTATGTAATAACTGTCTTGTTTTTTCCTTTTCATCTGTAACTGCTCTAAGATCAGATGTATCATAAATCATTTCAACTTCATCTTCTATATCTACAATATCTTTAATATCTAATATACTTTGTTGATACGCCTTTGTTGTCTTTTCACGAGCATTTAACCAAGATTCCTTTAACTCATTTTCAACTCCAAGGAATTGCTCTTTCCAAGAAGTTTCATCATTTACAGATGAACTGACTTTCGCCTTTATGCTTGTGTTTAGCAAATCTTGTTTTAGGTTTTCGTTAAGCTCATATCTCAATAATAGCGTAAACAGTTCTCTCCTTTTTGTCTTTTCATCAGCAACCGTTTTCAATCCAGAATTATTAAATGTTTGTGTAGTTTTTTCTTCAATGACTAAAAGTTCAGAAGCACTCAATATACTTTGTTTAAATATTTTTGTTGTATTTTCACGAGCTTTTAACCAAGACCTTAAACTACTTTTTAAAGATTTATTTAAATCTATTAAACCATAATTAATATTTTTGTTTTCCGTAATAGATTCAAATAATGATGTCTGAGGAGTTGATGTAGCAAGAAGCTCTTTAATACTCCTTTTCTTAGTATCATTTTCACCATCACTTAATTTTTTCTCATCTACAAAAGGTAAATATCTATATTTTCCACGAATCCCTTTATAAACCTTATTTTCTTTAAAGTGTACCTCTTCCAACTTATTAGGCTCTTCGCTTAATAATTTTTCAAATTGTTCAAATGTAGGAGCATAAATTGATTTATGTCCATCTACTTGAAATTTAATCTCATCATAAGTTAATGGAATATCATATTCAAAAATATGCTGGATATATTGAGATTCAATATTTTCCAAACATTGCACCTCTGCTTGTTCCGAAGTAGTTTCACAAGGTAATAGATAATGAAAACGGAAAATATCTTGAGGTGGCATCCCTGATTTTTGATAAGAAATAGGATTAGAGAACATATTTTCTAGCCCTTTTTCTCCTTTAAGAGTTTCAATATTGATATTGCGGTAGCTTGCTGTTGCGGCATTATGAGGATAAAACAGGCAATTTTTTTTAAATAATACTTCTGGACTAATCAGTAATAAACAAAGATCTAATCCTTGTTCCTGCTTTCTATTAAACATCCAACTATTAGGCTTACTAATAGACAAACAAATTGCATTTTGAAATCTGTCAAATCGAGAAGGGTCTGTAACTGTTGTTTCCCAATCAAATAACAAATCTCTCGTTTTTAATCCATTTTGTTTTATTTTTTCTAAATTAGCTCTAGGGGTAAAATGGCAAAGCCAGCGAATATTACGCTGTTCAATAACTTGACTGATAAGTAATTGATCGGCATCTAGGACTAAAAAATCCCAATTAGCACCAGACTGGTAATTAATACCCTCCATAAATTTTAACTTCCTTTTTATTTAGTAATATGTTTGACTTTAAAGTCAAAGTTTTGGGGGCAGATAAAAGTTCGGTCAAAATTAACCGCACTTTTGTCTTTTACATCACTACCACATCAAACTGTTCTTGGTTGTAGTACTGTTCTGTTTTGACTTGAACCTGTTTGCTGATGAACATTTCAACCTCTGGCAATAAACCGTGCGATTCTTCTTTGATTAAATAATCCGCTACGGCTGGAGAGGCATAAACCACAAATTGTTCACTCGAAAATAAGTGGTTAACGCGAATGATCTCACGCATAATTTCATAGCATACTGTTTCAACCGTTTTTACGCGTCCACGACCTTGACAAGTTGGGCATTCATCACACAAAACGTGCTCTAAACTTTCGCGAGTACGTTTACGCGTCATTTCCACTAAACCAAGTTGAGTAAAACCATTTACATTCGTTTTTACGCGATCTTTTGATAGGGCCTCTTCCAAGGATTCAATCACGCGATTACGATGCTCATCGGTTTGCATATCAATAAAATCAATAATGATAATACCGCCTAAATTACGCAGTTGTAACTGCTGTGCAATGGCTTTAGTAGCTTCAATATTGGTGTTAAAAATTGTTTCATCTAAATTTCGATGACCAACGAATGCGCCCGTATTGATATCAATGGTCGTCATGGCTTCGGTTTGCTCAATAATGAGATAGCCGCCTGATTTTAAATTCACCCGTTTCTCAAGTGCATTTTGAATGCCTCGTTCTACACCATAAATATCAAAAATCGGCTGACTGCCCGTATAAAGCATTAATTTTTCACTTAATTCCGGCATAAATTCATCGGTAAATTCTTTCACTTCGTTAAAACAAAGTTTGGAATCAATATGAATTTTCTCTAAATTAGCACCGATAAAATCACGCAGAATACGTTGTGGTAATGCGGGCTCACCATAAATTTTAGAACGGGTTGGATATTTGCCTTTACGCTCAAGCACTTTACGCCATAAACGTTTTAAAAAC
Organism: Haemophilus parainfluenzae; assembly: GCA_018381425.1. GTDB lineage: Bacteria > Pseudomonadota > Gammaproteobacteria > Enterobacterales > Pasteurellaceae > Haemophilus_D > Haemophilus_D parainfluenzae_O. The sequence goes on along the minus strand of JAGZRY010000047.1, from coordinate 2,321 downwards.
TCTGCATCTTGACGCAATTCCTCTTCCGTTGCACCTTCGGTGGCCGTTCTAATAATAAAACCACCTAACTCATCACAAAAAGGCTCAACTAACGCTTTTAATCTTGCGCGCTCCTCTTCGCTTTCAATACGTTGCGATACCCCAACATGGCTATTTTCTGGCATAAAGACAAGATAACGAGAAGGCAATGTAATATCCGTGGTTAATCTTGCACCTTTGGTACCCAAAGGATCTTTTACCACTTGTACTACGATATCCTGCCCTTCGCGTACGAGTTCAGAAATGCTTTTTGCTCGGAATTGCTTTTGTTCATTCACATCCACACATTCGGTATGTGAAACAATATCGGAAGCGTGTAAAAATGCGGCTTTTTCTAAACCGATATCCACAAATGCGGACTGCATCCCCGGTAAAACACGGGTTACTCGCCCTTTATAAATATTTCCCACGATGCCACGTTTAGCTTGACGTTCAATATGAACTTCTTTTAAAACGCCCGTTTCCACCAACGCAACGCGGGTTTCATTGGGCGTAACATTCATTAATAATTCAACAGAATCCATTTTTTCGACCTTAGTTTTAATGATATTAGTCTATCGAAAAGGAAAATAGAATAATAGTCCTAAATAAGGTAAAATGTGACCTTTCTCAAATTTTCACGACTTATTTTGGGGTATTTAATGTTTGGTTTAGACCCAACACTTATTACTTTTAGTATTTATATTTTCAGCATGATTTTAATCGGTGTCCTTGCCTATTATTATACAAACAACTTATCCGATTATATTTTAGGCGGACGTAAACTCGGAAGTTTTGTGACAGCCATGTCTGCTGGTGCATCTGATATGTCCGGCTGGTTATTAATGGGCTTGCCGGGTGCGGTGTATGTGTCTGGCCTGGTAGAAGGCTGGATCGCGATTGGTTTAATCCTCGGTGCTTATTTTAACTGGTTGCTCGTAGCGGGTCGTTTACGGATCTATACCGAATTTAACAACAATGCACTCACATTACCTGAATATTTTCACCATCGCTTTGGCACATCACACAATCTATTAAAAATTGTATCTGCAACAATCATCTTAGTCTTCTTTACCATTTATTGTGGTTCAGGCGTGGTTGCGGGGGCGAAATTATTCCAAAATCTATTCTCAGTCGACTACTCCACCGCCATTTGGTACGGTGCATTAGCAACGATTATTTATACTTTTATCGGTGGTTTTTTAGCCGTAAGTTGGACAGATACCATTCAAGCTACATTGATGATTTTTGCACTGATTTTAACGCCTCTCTTTATCTTTTTAAGTTTGGGTGATGCATCACAATTTACTGGAGTGCTACATCAAGCAGAAATCGCAGCAAATAAAGACTTTACTGATTTATTTAGTTCTACTACACCATTAGGTTTATTAAGTTTAGCGGCCTGGGGCTTAGGTTATTTTGGTCAACCGCATATCCTTGCGCGTTTTATGGCGGCTTACTCGGTGAAATCTCTCATTAAAGCACGCCGCATCAGTATGACATGGATGGTGATTTGCCTCGCCGGTGCGATTAGTATCGGTTTCTTCGGGATTCCTTATTTCTTTGCAAATCCAGGAGTAGCAAGCATGGTAAATAATGAACCAGAACAAGTCTTTATTGAATTGGCTAAATTGCTCTTTAATCCATGGATTGCCGGTATTCTACTCTCTGCAATTTTAGCGGCAGTCATGAGTACACTTTCCGCACAATTATTAATTTCTTCAAGTTCTATCACTGAGGATTTTTATAAAGGTTTTATTCGTCCAAACGCTTCTGAAAAAGAATTAGTTTGGCTAGGTCGTGCAATGGTTTTAGTTATCGCGGGTATCGCCATTTGGATTGCACAGGATGAAAACAGCAAAGTATTAAAACTCGTTGAATTTGCCTGGGCGGGCTTTGGTTCTGCATTTGGTCCTGTCGTGCTTTTCTCCTTATTCTGGAAACGTATGACTTCATCAGCGGCGATGGCGGGAATGGTTGTCGGTGCAGTGGTTGTCTTTGCTTGGAAATCGGTGATTCCTGAAACCAGTGAATGGTTTAATGTCTATGAAATGATCCCTGGATTCATCCTTGCTAGCCTCGCGATTATTGTGGTTTCTCTCCTTTCCGCAGAACCTGAAAATGAAGTAAAAGAAACCTTTGAAAAAGCAGAAAAAGCCTATAAGGAAGCAAAATAATGATTGATTTTCGTCCTTTTTATCAACAAATTGCCACCACAAATTTATCTGCTTGGCTAGAAACATTGCCTTTGCAGTTAAAAGAATGGGTAAAACAAACCCATGGTGATTATGCAAAATGGTCAA
>JAGZRY010000513.1 GCA_018381425.1 Haemophilus parainfluenzae | reverse complement strand
AACCAAGCCTTGCTTGCGATTAAGTTGTTTAATCAAGGCGGCGGTTGTGCTGCCACTATCCACAATAATGCGATTGTGATCACGAATACGTTCTGCGGCTGCCTTAGCTAAGACTAACTTTCGTTGCGAAAGTTCATTATCTTGTTCTTCTTCGATAATTTCTTGTGGCATTAAAATTGCACCACCGTATTTACGAAGAAGGAAACCATTACTTTCCAATGCGGTGAGATCTTTTCGAATCGTCACTTCAGAGGTGTCAAATAACTGTACTAGCTGTTCTACACTGATTTCACCTTGTTCTTGCAGCAGTTGCATGATGGTATGTCTGCGCTGTTGGGTCTTTCGGTGTTGAATGTTTCGTTTCATTATTTATATCCCGCAATAAGTTTCGGTTCGGAATTATATAGGCAAAATTATGATTGTAAAGCTAAAATTTAGGCAACAAAAAACCCTGACAAAGCAGGGTTCAATTAAAATCGTTTTAAGACCAATTATTTGATTGCGTCTTTTAATGCTTTACCAGATACGAAAGCTGGAACTTTAGATGCTGCGATTTTGATTTCTGCACCAGTTTGTGGATTACGGCCAGTACGTGCTGCACGTTGATTTACTTTGAATGTACCGAAACCGATTAATTGTACAGGTTCACCTTTTTTAAGGCTGCCGGTGATAGCTTCTAAAGTTGCTTCTAATGCAGCTTTAGCTTGTTTTTTGTTTAATTCAGCTGCACTTGCAATTGCATCGATTAAATCTGTCTTGTTCATAAATTTGTACCTTTTGTTAAATTAAAATTCGACTCTGTGTAAGTAAGAGACCTGTAACCAACTATGGCTTGGCAAAGGATAATCTAACTTAGCTAGAAATAAAAGCTCGATTTGTAAAAATTGTGATAAATCTCACGTTATTGCTCGATTTTTATACCAATGTTGGAGATTCCCTCCTGTTTGATCTCGTTTCGGAGAGATAAAATCAGGTCTACATCGCGTTTTTCACAGTCTTTGAGTAAGCGATAGATTTGCCATTGAAGGTCAAGTTCTTCTTCAATTTCTTCACGGCTTTTT
>JAGZRY010000512.1 GCA_018381425.1 Haemophilus parainfluenzae | reverse complement strand
TAAAGGAATGGAAGGGACTGGAGTAGAATGGAATGGAATTGAGTGGAGTGGAATGGAATGAAGTGGAGAGGAATGGAATGGAGTGGAATGCAATGGAGGGGAATTCAATGGAGTGAAATGGAATGGAATATAAGGGAAAAAAGAGGATTGAAATGGAATGGAGCGAAGTGGAATGTAATGGAGTGGAGTGGAGTGGAATGGAGTGGAATGGAGTGGAAATTAATGGAGTGGAGTGCAATGGAGTGCACTGGAGTTGTACGGAATGGAGTGGAGTGGAATGGAATGGAGTGGAGTGGAGTGGAGCGTAGGGTAGTGGAGTGGAGTGGAATGGAAAGGAATGGAGTGTTGTGGAATGGGGTGTAGTGGACTTTAGAGGAATGGAATGGTGAAATGAAATGTGAGTTAAGATTGTGACATTGCACTCCATTCTGGGTGACAGAGTGAGATCCAGTCGAAATAAAGGAATGGAACGGAATGGAGAAAAATGGAATGGAATGGATTGGAGTGGAGAGGAATGGAATGGAGTGGAATGGAGTGGTGTGGAGTGGAATGCAGTGGAGTGGAATGGAGTAGAGCAGAATGGAGTGGAGTGGAATGGAATGATATGGAATGGAATGGAGTGGAATGGAGTGAAGTGGAGTGAAATGCAGTTTAGTGTAATGGAGTGGAGTAGAATGGAGTGGAATGGAGTGGAATGGAATGGAATGGAAAAGAGCGGAATGGATAGGAGTGGAATGGAGTGGAGTGTATTGGAATGGAGTGGAATGGAACAGAAAGGGATGGAACGGAAAGGAACAAAATGGAACAGAGTGAAACTGAGTGGAGTGGAATAGCGTGCAGTGGATTGGAGTGCAGTGAAATGGAATGGAATGGAATGGATAGGAGTGTAGTGGAGTATAGTGGAGTGGAATGGAGTGGAAAGAAATGGAGTGGAGTTGAGTGGAATGGAATGGAATGGAAAGAATGGGAACGGAGTGGAGTGCAGTGGAGTGTAGGGGAGTGGACTTGAGCAGAGTGGATCAGAGTGCAGTGGAATGAAATGCAACGCAATGGAATGGAATGG
>JAGZRY010000511.1 GCA_018381425.1 Haemophilus parainfluenzae | reverse complement strand
AAATTGAACGTAAAGCGGCAGGGCTCATTTCCCTGTTTGCAGAGAATAACGGAGAATAAGAAGAATGTCTGTAAGCGTATTTAATCGTTGTTGGTCAAAAGTGATCTTAGAAACCTTGGTTCGCCAAGGAGTGAGTCACTTTTGTATTGCGCCTGGTTCTCGTTCAACACCTTTAACGCTAGAAGCTGTGCGTTTACAAAATGCCTCTCGAGCAACTTGCCATAGTCATTTTGATGAGCGTGGCTTAGGCTTTTTTGCCTTGGGGATTGCAAAATCCACACAAGCACCTGTTGCTGTCATTGTAACCTCAGGCACCGCTGCAGCAAATTTATATCCGGCGATTATTGAAGCTCGTCAAACAGGCGTGAATTTAATTATTCTTACCGCTGATCGCCCACCTGAATTATGGGAATGTGGTGCTAATCAAGCGATCGTGCAACAAAATATGTTTGCTGATTACCCAGTGGCAAGTGTCAATTTACCGAAACCTCAAGCCGATTATGCGGCAAAATGGTTAATTTCTACGTTAGAACAAGCGTGTTATAAACAAAAGCAACAACCAGGCGTGGTGCATATCAACGTGCCTTTTGCAGAGCCACTTTATAATGCGCAAGAACAAGAAATTGACGGTCATCCGTGGTTAATGCCAATTCAACGTTGGTTAAGTCAGCCTAAAAATTGGGTTGATCATCAGCCATTACAACAAGAAGTGTTGATGCACGAGAATTGGGATACTTGGCGTACGAAACGTGGTGTCATTGTGGCTGGGCAATTAACGCCTGAACAAGCAATGGGCATTAACGCATGGGCAAATACCATGGGGTGGATTTTGCTGACGGATATTCAATCTGGTGTCGAGCCACTTACCCCTTATGCAGATATTTGGTTAGCAAATCAAACCGTGAAACAAAAACTACTTCAAGCTGATATCGTGATTCAATTTGGTTCTCGTTTTATCAGTAAACGTATTAATCAATTCTTAGCGGAATTCCAAGGCGAATTTTGGGTGGTGGAGCAAAGTCAAAATGCAGTCGATCCAAATCACCATACGCAAACTCGCTTTAACGCCAAA
>JAGZRY010000510.1 GCA_018381425.1 Haemophilus parainfluenzae | reverse complement strand
GCCAAACATATTTCACCGGAAGACGTACAATTTTTCTATCAAGTCATTGTATCGGGTCGAAAAGAATTGGCTTCAGCACCAAATCGTCGAATTGGTGCAGAAATGACATTATTGAGGGCATTGGCATTCCACCCAAAGTTCCTTACGGCAGCACAAACGCCTAAACAAGGCGGGCTATCCCCTGAACAAAATACACAGAAAAGTGCGGTTGAAAATCAGCCTGTTTCTGGTTATGTGGATATGCCGGTGCTGTCGCAAAACATCAAAGCAAATTATTCTGCACAAGTGCAAAAGCCAATGGTTCAATCAGCGGCTGTGCATTCTTCAACTTCTCAACCTGTTTCCACTCAAACCTCATCTTCATTTAATTTAGCCAGCCTTGCTGCGCTAGAGGCATTGAATCAATTAACGAAAATTGAGCAATCAGAGCGCCAACATCATCATGATGAACAGCAAGCCGCAGTGGAAGAAACCTTGCATCATCTTCAAGAGTTAGATGAGCAAAAAAATTCACCAAAAATGACCGCACTTCCTGTGCGAGAGATGACACCACCGAAAGCTACGCAAACGAAAGCCGCGTTACCAAATCCAATGACTCAACAGGCCGACGAGTTAAAGCAAGATATTGAGACGGTTGAAAATACCATTGATGACAATGCTGAAATGGATGCGGAAGAGCAAGAAATTCTCGATGCGGAAACCTACCGTTGGGAGTGGAGTAATCCGGATTTAGCCAAAGTAGATAGTGGTGTGCGTCCTTCTGATATTAAACAGGCAATGTTGAAAGATGTGACACCAGAATTGCGTGAGAAAATTATTCAAATTACGCAAAAACAAGATCCTTGGACAGATATTGTTGAACGTTCTGGTGTGATTGGCTTTTCAAAAGAGCTAGCATTAAATTGCTTCATTAAGTCGCAAACAGAAGATGAAATTCAACTCGGGCTTCATTCTGAAAAAGCCCATTTAAAACAAGATCGAAATATTAAAAATTTAGTGGAACATCTTGAACGTTTATATGAAAAACCAGTCAAATTGTCGATTTTTGTTGAAGATTCCGATGTTTTAACACC
>JAGZRY010000509.1 GCA_018381425.1 Haemophilus parainfluenzae | reverse complement strand
AAACCGCTTTCTGACAATGAACGCTTAAAAACCGACAGTAACTTTTTACGCGGTACTATTTTAGATGATTTAGAGGATTCCTTAACCGGTGGTTTCCGTGGGGATAACTTTCAATTAATCCGTTTCCACGGTATGTATGAACAAGACGATCGTGATATTCGCGCCGAACGTGCAGAGGAAAAACTCGAACCGTTAAAATTTATGTTGTTACGTTGCCGTTTACCGGGTGGAATCATCAAACCATTTCAATGGATTGAATTGGATAAATTTGCCCGTGAACATAGTTATTATCGTTCGATTCGTTTGACCAATCGTCAAACTTTCCAATATCATGGTGTGCCGAAAAGCCAATTACAAACCATGCATCGTTTATTGCATAGTCTGGGATTAGACTCGATTGCTACGGCTTCTGATATGAACCGTAACGTGTTATGTACTTCTAATCCAATTGAATCAAAATTACATCAGCAGGCATATGAATATGCCAAGAAAATTTCCGAGCATTTATTACCACGTACGCGGGGTTATTTAGATGTATGGATTGATGGTAAGAAAGTCCAAAGTAGTGATGATTTTTTACAGGAAGAACCGATTCTCGGTAAAACTTATTTGCCACGCAAATTTAAAACAGCCGTGGTGATTCCACCACTCAATGACGTGGATTGTTACGGGAATGACTTGGATTTTGTCGCCATTGCAGACGAGAACGGCAATTTGGTTGGATTTAATGTCTTGGCAGGCGGTGGCTTATCCCTTGAACATGGCAACACCAAAACCTATCCGCATATTTCCCTTGAACTGGGTTATGTGCCGTTGGAATGCACTTTAAAAGCAGCGGAAGCCGTGGTGACGACCCAACGAGATTTTGGTAACCGTAGCGATCGTAAAAATGCACGTAGTCGTTATACCATTCAAAACATGGGATTAGATAATTTCCGCGCTGAAGTCGAACGTCGTATGGGGATTCCACTTGAACCGATTCGTCCGTTTAAATTTACTGAACGCGGCGATCGTATTGGTTGGGTAAAAGGCATCGATAACAACTGGCATTTGACCCTGTTTATCGAAAGCGGCCG
>JAGZRY010000508.1 GCA_018381425.1 Haemophilus parainfluenzae | reverse complement strand
AAAACAAAGCGAGTGGAAAAGAATGGAATGGAATGGAATGGAATGGATTGGAAAGGAATGGAATCCACCCGAGTGGAATGGAATGGAATAGAATGGAATGGAATGGGACGGAATAGAATGGAATCAACCCGAAAAGAATGGAATGGAATGGAATGGAATGGAATGGAATGGAATGGAAAGTAACGAATGGAATGGAATGGAATGGCATGGAATGGAATGGAAAGGAATTGAATCAACCCGAATGACATGGAATGGAATGGAATGGAATGGAATGGAATGGAATATAATGGAATGGAATGGAATGGAATGGAATGGAATGGAATGGAGTGAAATCAACCCGACTGGAATGGAAAGGAATGGAATGGAATAGAGTGGAATGGAATGGAATCAACCAGAGTGGACTGGAATGAGATGGAGTGGAAAGTAATGGAATGGAATGGAATCGAGTGGAATGGAATGGAAGGGAATCAACAGGAAAGGAATGCAATGGAATGGCATGAAAGGGAATGGTGTTGAATGGAATGGAATGGATTGCAATGGATAGGAATGTAATGGAATGGAATGGAATCAACCCGAGTGTAATGGAATGAAATGTAATTTAATGGAAAGGGATGGAATGGAATCAACCCCTGTGGAATGGAATGCAATGGAATGGAATGGAATAGAATGCAACGGCATGGAGTCAACAAGAGTGGAATGTAATGTATTGTAATGGAATGGAATGGAAGCAAACGGAATGCAATGGAATGGAATGAAAAAGAATCAACCCGAGTGGAAAGGAATGGAATGGAATGGAATGCAATGGAAAGGAACGGAATCAACCAGAGGGGAATGGAATGGAATCGAATGTAATGGAATGGAATGGAATGGAATGGAATGGAATGGAATGGAATGGTATAAAACCGAGTGGAATGGCTATGAATGGAATGGAATAGAATGGAATGGAATGGAATGGAATGGAATCCAAAGGAATTCAATGGAATCCACCCGAGTTGAATGGAATGGAATAGAATGGAATGGAAAGGAATGGAATCAACCCCAGTGAAATGGATTGGAATTGAATGCAATGGAATGCA
>JAGZRY010000046.1 GCA_018381425.1 Haemophilus parainfluenzae | reverse complement strand
GTAAAAAATGAGCTGGATTGATAGAATTTTTAGCAAAGGAACCTCTTCCTCTGCATCACGTAAAGCCAACGTACCAGAAGGGGTTTGGACAAAATGTACCTCTTGTGAACAAGTTCTTTACGGTGAAGAAGTAAAACGTAATTTATATGTTTGTCCAAAATGCGGCCATCATATGCGCATTGATGCTCGTGAGCGCCTTTTAGCCTTATTAGATGAGGGTTCAAGCCAAGAATTGTCGGCTGATTTAGAACCAAAAGATATTCTTAAATTTAAAGATTTAAAAAAATATAAAGATCGTATTACTGCTGCACAAAAAGAAACCGGTGAAAAAGATGCATTAATCACAATGACGGGTACTCTTTACAACATGCCTGTAGTCGTTGCCGCATCTAACTTCAGTTTCATGGGCGGTTCAATGGGCTCTGTTGTGGGTGCAAAATTTGTGAAAGCGGCAGAAAAAGCAATGGAATTAAATTGTCCGTTCGTTTGTTTCTCTGCAAGTGGTGGTGCGCGTATGCAAGAAGCACTTTTCTCCTTAATGCAAATGGCAAAAACTAGTGCTGTCTTAGCAAAAATGCGTGAAAAAGGTGTGCCGTTTATTTCAGTATTAACGGATCCGACATTAGGTGGTGTATCTGCAAGTTTTGCGATGCTAGGTGATGTGAACATTGCTGAACCAAAAGCATTAATCGGTTTTGCAGGTCCACGTGTTATCGAACAAACTGTACGTGAAAAATTACCAGAAGGCTTCCAACGTAGTGAATTCTTACTCGAGAAAGGGGCGATTGATATGATCGTGAAACGTTCAGAAATGCGTCCAACCCTTGGAAACCTTTTAAGCAAACTCACCAATCAACCTTCACCTTTTGTTGAAGTAGAAGTTGTTGAACATGAGTAATACAATGAATTTAAAAGCCACTTCGCCACTCGCTGAGTGGCTTTCTTATTTGGAAAACAGTCACTTTAAAGCTATTGATTTAGGGCTGGATCGTATTAAATCCGTGGCAGAAGAATTAGATCTTTTGAATCCCGCACCTTATGTGATCACGGTAGGGGGAACAAATGGCAAAGGCACGACTTGTCGTTTGCTTGAAACTATTTTGTTAAATCAAGGTTTGCGTGTGGGTGTGTATTCCTCACCTCATTTATTGCGTTATAACGAACGTGTTCGTATTCAAAATCAAGACTTGCCAGATGAAATGCATACTGCTTCTTTTGATTTCATCGAAAAGCATAAAACGCAGTCCCTCACTTATTTTGAATTTAGCACTTTATCAGCGTTGCATTTATTCAAACAAGCGAAGCTTGATGTCGTCATTTTAGAAGTAGGGCTTGGTGGGCGCTTAGATGCAACCAATATTGTGGATAATGATCTGGCAGTTATCACCAGTATTGATATTGATCATACGGATTTTCTGGGTTCAACGCGTGAAGAAATTAGCTTTGAAAAAGCGGGGATTTTCCGCTCGAATAAATCGGTTGTGATTGGCGAACCCAATGTCCCGCAACCTATGCTAGAACAAGCGGAGAAATTACATTGCCATGTTTCACGCCGAGATATCACTTGGTTGTTTAAAGCCAATGAGCAAACTTGGATATGGCAGAGCAATAAAGTGCGGTTAGAAAATCTGCCGTTTTGCCAAATTCCATTAGCTAATGCGGCAACAGCTTTGGCTGCTGTTGAACAGATGCCTTTTGATATTTCTGTCGATACCATTAAACGTTCATTAATTGAAGTGGAATTGGTGGGTCGTTTCCAACAATTGAAAGGTAATCAATTAGAAAAATTGGCAGAACGCTTGAATGTATCCTATTCACAGTTGCCAAAAGTGATCATCGATGTTGGGCATAATCCTCATGCGGCAAAATATTTAGCTGAAAAATTGACCGCACTTAAGACACAAATTTCAGGTTGCATTATTGCTGTTTGTGGTATGTTGAAAGATAAAGATGCCGAGTCGGTGTTTACCCAGCTGATACCCGTTATTGACCAATGGCATTGTGTAACATTAGGCGGTTACCGTGGTCAATCAGGTGATGACTTAAATGCAAAATTAACATCAGTTTACCCATCAGCAAAAAGTGTTCCTGAAGACTCTGTCATTGAAGGAGCTCAAAGTGCGGTTAAAAATGCAGATAAAAATGACATTGTGCTGGTATTTGGATCTTTCCACACCGTAGGGGAATTTTTAGAATATTTAGCATAATGGATATGAAAAATAATAAAGGCTGGTTTTGACCAGCCTTTTGTTTTTAAAGTATTTTGTGAAAGTAATCACTTAATTCTGAGTATTGGAATGTAAATCCGCAATCTAACAAATGTTTTGGATAGGCATTTTGGCTATCTAAAAGAATGCAAGCACGCTCACCGAGAAGAGAGGTGAGTAAAAATTGAGGTACGTGAGCAAAACAAGGGCGATGTAATGCTTGACCTAATAATTGGTTAAAGGTCTTATTTTTAACTGGATGTGGTGCAGTAAAATTAAATGCCCCTTCGCAAGCGTTATGATCAAGTAAAAAGAGCAGGCCTTTTACCATATCCTCTAATGCTATCCAGCTCCAATATTGCTCACCATTCCCTAGTTTGCCACCTAATCCGAAGCGATAGAACGGAAGGATTTTTGCAAAAGCCCCACCTTTTGGAGAAAGCACTAATCCGGTTCTCACTAAACAGACTCTTGTATTGGCTTGTTTTGCTGCATTTTCCCAATCAATACAAAGTTGAGAGGTAAATTGAATACCTAGATTTGTGTCTTCAGTGATCACATCTTCACCACAGTTTCCATAAATACCGGTTGCAGAACCTGAAATCAAGACTGGGGGATGTTCACTTTGGTTAATAAGTTGGACAAGCTGTTGTGTTAAATCAATGCGGCTACGACGCAGTTTTTCTTTTTGTTGAACCGTCCATTTTTTATCGAAGATTGGCTCACCGGCAAGATTAATAACAGCATCAAAGGCATTCAAGTCTTTGAGTGTTGAAAGTGCGGTCAAAAATTGCGGTGTTTTTTCAGAAAAAACAGCTTGGGCTTTTTCAATAGAGCGAGTTAATACTGTCACGGTATCGCCACGTGAAAGTAGCGCTTCAACTAAGGGTTTTCCAACGAATCCCGTTCCGCCGGTCACTAAGATATTCATGATAGATTACTTTCAAAAAGCATTTGAATTTGCTCTAGAAGTGATTTGATTGTTATGTCTTTTGTTGGTGTTACAAAAATGGTGTCATCTCCCGCAATCGTACCCAAAATGCCTTCAGGTTTACCAATGGAGTCCAATAATCGGGCAATTAACTGTGCCGCACCGGGAGAGGTTTTAATGACGATAACGAAATCATTGTGATCAATATCCAAAACCAGATTTTTTAATGGGCTGCTAGTGGCGGGGACGCTTAATTCACTTGGTAAGCAATACACCATTTCCATTTTCGTATTTCTTGCACGAACTGCACCAAATTTACTTAGCATGCGTGAAACTTTAGACTGGTTAATGCTTTGAAATCCTTGGTTTTTTAAGGCTTCAACAATTTCACTTTGAGAAGCAAATCGTTCTTGATTGAGCAGTTCTTTAAATGCTTTAGTTAATTGATCTGACATAGATATTCTCATATAGGGGAATTTGCATAAGAATTGCATAAAAATTCATTTTAGGCAATTAAAATAAACCTGTCATTTGAAAAGTTTGAACTAGATCGCATAATTGAATTTCTCTGTTTGTAATTTATTAATGAAAACCTTAAAATCCTACCTAGTTAGGATTAATTAATACATGAGGAGTATTTTATGAAAATTGCAGTATTAGGCGCAGCAGGCGGTATTGGTCAAGCATTAGCCTTATTACTTAAATTACAATTACCCGCTGAAAGTGAATTAGCACTGTATGATATTGCACCAGTGACACCAGGTGTGGCTAAAGATGTGAGTCATATTCCGACAGCGGTTAAAGTAGAAGGTTTTGCAGGAGAAGATCCAACACCTGCACTTAAAGGTGCTGATGTCGTTTTAATTTCTGCAGGGGTAGCTCGTAAACCGGGCATGGATCGTTCAGATCTTTTCAATATCAATGCAGGTATCGTGCGTAACTTAATTGAACATGTTGCAAAAACTTGTCCAAAAGCTTGTGTAGGTATTATCACCAACCCTGTGAACACAACTGTTGCGATTGCTGCAGAAGTATTGAAAAAAGCGGGTGTTTACGACAAACGTAAATTATTCGGTGTCACCACTTTAGACGTGTTACGTTCTGAAACATTTGTATCTGAATTAAAAGGCTTAAATGTTTCTCGTACAAGCGTACCAGTTATTGGTGGACACTCAGGTGTGACGATTCTTCCATTACTTTCACAAGTTCAATATGCTGAGTGGAAAGAAGAGGAAATTGCACCATTAACTAAACGTATCCAAAACGCAGGTACTGAAGTGGTTGAAGCAAAAGCAGGTGGTGGTTCTGCAACACTTTCTATGGCTCAAGCGGCAGCACGTTTTGCGCGTTCATTAGTGAAAGGCTTAAGCGGCGAAACTGTGGTTGAATGTACTTATGTTGAAGGTGACGGTAAATATGCACGTTTCTTTGCTCAACCTGTACGTTTAGGTAAAGAAGGTGTAGAAGAAATTTTACCAATCGGTACCTTAAGCAAATTTGAACAAGAAGCTTTAGAAGCAATGTTACCAACATTGCGTGCGGATATTGAATTAGGCGAAAAATTTATTAACGGCTAATTTAATTCTATTTCTGGAGAAGAGGAGTAGTCAGCTCCTCTTTTTTTATACGAAAACGATTAAACATAAAAAAGTGAAGAAAAATCGTGATTTAGCTCACAAATTTGAACATTGCTATTTGCAATGTAAAGGACTTTGCCGTATTCTTAAACCACTAAAAATAAGTGCTATTTTTAAATAGCCGACATCTATTTTGCTTTCCGAGTAGTGCCCCAGTGGGGCACTTTTTTTTGCCTTATTTTTAGTCGCAGCATAAAAAGTGATCTGCCCCCCAAAAGTTGGACAGGTTAGTTAACTTAAATATTGAGCTCGGTATTGCACTGGGCTCAATCCTTTGAAAGCAAGTTGTAACCGTTCACAAATTTTGGGAAACGTAACCGCTAAAAGTGAGAAATTTTTTAGTGCAAATTAAGGAACAAAAACGCCCTAAAAAGGGCGTTTTGATTTAATGCCTATTTGATGCAGTTTGTAATTAAGTATCCTGCTGGCTTGCCCACTAAATGAGGGCTGTGAATATCCGTGCAACGAATAACTTCTACCTTCCCTCCTTTTTCTTGGTAAGTATCCACAAATAAACCACCTTTACGGCGTACTGTGTAGCCGTAAGCCGGCTCAAAAATACTTCTTTCTTGCTCTTTTTGATTTGCATTTTTTTGAGGCGTGTAAGCTAACACAATGCAATTAGACCAAATTTTTTCTAATTTACCGCTTTTTTCTTGTGAGGCTGCGCCAATTTTTACCACATCAACCCCAATCAATTCCGCAAAAACGGCAGGGGTTAAAATACCGGTACGCGTGTATTTAATTCGCTCTAATAGCACTTCATTTTCTTTTAAGATAGCCCATACATCAGAGGCAATTACACAAACATTCGGCATTCTGCCTATAACTGCGGAGACTGCGTTTAAACCTTCATCAATAATTTTTAACGGATTTGTTTTCGTATTTGTAAATCGACTATCTCCAGATAGCGCAATTTTATTTGAATTCAAGTAATTTTCAGGATTTTGAGCGATTTTTGCAACCTCTACTTCACGCCCCAAAGCAATAACATCTTGAACGACTGAAAGCGCATATTTTTTCAATGGATAACTGGCGTCGTTGTCTTCTCGGTAATCAATAGGATATTCAATATCATGCTCTTGTAATTCAACATGCAAAGAACCTACATCTTCAGGAGTTAAACGATTAGAATCGCCGTGTAATTCACGCACAGTTGAGCGAGTTCGGAATGCTAAACTTCCAAACTGTGGAATGCGTCCTGCTTCCTTTTCAATTTCAACTGCGGGCATTAACACTTCTGCTACCAATTCGTTATTATGATAGCCTTGTGCAAGTTCAGTTAAAATTGGGTCTTGAATTCGTTGTGTTGCTAAAGTCATTTTTAAGCTCCTATTTTGATTTATGAATAAGGTTGAATGCCGTGCTGTAATCTACGCTATGTTGTTTCATGCACTGGCGAATTTGTTGGTCTAACTCTATAACGGCTAAAGGGGTATTTTCGGCATACTCCACCACATCGGAAGCAAGACCGTTTACGGCGCGTTCTTTTGTGGCAAACTCCCCAAAACTCACTACTTTCGGTTGAAGAGCTAAAAAATCACGCACTTTCTGTACCATGCTTTCGCCTTCATTAAAATTAATAATGCCTGAACGGTCGCATTCTTCAGCATAATTTAGAATTTCTATGGCTTTTGCTTTTGCAACTGGCGCAAGTCTGCCAACTGAAACAAGCCCTTCAGCAAATTCTAGATTTTTTCGCTCTCTTTCCTGTGCTTTTAATTGTTCATTCTCCGCGCGTAGTGCGTTTAATTCATCTTTTTCTTCTACTATCATGGAGAAATTAACTACTCCACTTTCATTGTCTGAAAATTCAGGATTTCGTAAACCTTTAACTGCCGGTGGCATTGCGCCTAAAAAGCCAACGTGGCGCAAATATAAGAACCCTGGCTTCGGATTGTTTGGACTGTCAGCAAGGTAAAAAGACGCGGAAACTTTCTTAAATCGTCCAGCATCCACCATTTCCGCAAAATTGGGGTCAACCTGCGCTAATTCAGCTTTTAAAATGTCGCCGGTGGTGGTTAAACGTTTTACCCACGCGTAAGCGGGGGCATTGTGTTGCGGGTGCCCAATTACCGCTGGAGCTTCGTGTAAATTAGGGTCATAAGCATTAACCGCTTGCAACAAGTCGTTAGGCTTGATTTCTATCATCTGTCCGCTTGCATCTAATCGCTTTCCTGCTCGAAATATTTCAATTTGATTCATCTTCTCGCCCTAAAATTGTGTAAATGTGTTGCACGCTTACGCCGTATTTTCTTGAAAGTTCATAGTGGTTATCGCCTGTAAATTCCTTTCTAATCAGGGAATTTCTTGCGTTAACCTTGTTTGCAAAGCCTTTAGGAATATAAACTAACAACCCTCCGCAAGCTTCCTGCATAAGCTCAATAATTCGCACTCTTAATCGTTCATTATCCAATTTTTCAGAAAGTGCGGTAAGAATTGCACCGTCTAGCCCTTCGATAAAATCATTCCAAACGCGTTCTTTTCTTGGTATTTTCATTTTCCCCCCTTTGGTTGTTGTGAAAGAAGTTTAAGGAAATTGAAACAAGAATCTTATTAAAGGAGTTTAAAGATAAATAAAAAGGAGAAGGCACAAAAAAGAAAAATTTTCTATTTTTTGGAAAAACTCTTAATAGCATGGTAAATGCCAATTCAAAATGCTTTAAATGCAGTTCAAATCGCTTAAATTCGATTTAAATTTTTTGAGGTAGTAAATCCCATTACTTTTAGGTTTAAATGCTATAGTGAAGATTTATAGCGTTATTTTAATTTTACTGTTTGCATGTATAAAAAACGCCCTGTATGAGGGCGTTGTGAATGCCTATAAAGGCATAAGATAAAAAATATTAACAAATTATTTCATTCACAATATTTTTTATCTAAAACATTTAAATTAATCTCGGTTTGTTCCCTGCCATATTGTGCAAAATCTAAGGTAGAGCAAAGATATCTGAATACTGAGCCAACACCAATCAACATTGAGCCATTAATATCTTCTTGCAATGAGTCCAATTCGACACCATAGTTAAAAACAAGATCTGCGTACATTCTTAGGGACTCAGAAACACCTTTTTCAGCCAGGTCAAATTGTTCATTGTATTCCAGCATTTTTTCTTTATCACTGGCGTGTTGGTGCAAATGCTCGCGTAGTGCGGTCTGAATAATATTACGCATAAATCCCCCTTAAAGTGCGGTTGCTTTTCTCAGTATTTTTAAGGTTGATTTTGCCAGCAAGAATTAAAATAAACTCTTTAGCGAACGCTTTGCGGGCGATGAGCTCGTTGTCGGCGGTAATGCGTATTTTTTGAATACGGTTTGTAAGGTCGGTTCGGCGTATGCCGGCAAAAATGAATTGATACATTTGCGTAACTCCAGTGAAAAATTGATTGGAAGTTACCGCTTGAAGTTTCGAGGCTTGTTGGCGGTAACGTGTAACGGGCTCGAAAACTGTCATCACTGGAAAACAGCAAAGGGCGGAACCTTTCCCGCTACACGCTACCATAGATGGACGCTCTAGGCGTTCTTGGGGTGCGTGTGCGCTACGCATAAAAAAACACGCAATAGGCGTGTTATGCGCCAGTGATAAATGGTTCGAGTTTCGAGGCTCGGTTATCTTTTTTTGAGATAACGTTGCCTATGTTATAGATCTATCGCTATCTGTCAAGTAATTTATGCTCTATTGCATCGGTTTCTGAAAAGAAAACCTTAAACCCAATGAAATCAATGTATTAAGTGTGATTTTTTTGAGAAACTACGGTTTCTTAAAACAACCTTTTCAGAAACTCCTTAAGTCATGCAAAATGAAAATTCATGAATTCACAAACAACCATTACGCGATATAACTAATTGAAACATAAAGATTTAAAGAAACTCATCTTTGAATTCATAATGAATTCAAAAAAATTTTTTTGAATTCCTTTCAGTTCTTTACAAAAAATAGAAACTTATATAAATCAAATACATAATAAAAAGAACAAAGTTCGTTACAAGATATGCTTGTAACGAACAAATCTCTCTTCAATGCAGCTATCAATCTATCATCTTCACAACACAGAAAGAAAAGAGATTTTTTATAATAAATTCAATTGGTTGTGTATTTATTAAACTACATAGAAAACTACACAGAATAGTTATTTACTGTGTAGTCTTTTAAGACGGTGATTAGATGTTGGTGGATTTAAGAAGAAAGGAAATTAAAGGCAATAAAATCTATTTAGTGCAAAACGGTTCTAGCGTGTGGGTGAAACGCGTGAAAACTCGTTGGGACGGCGCGGAGCTAATTTCGGATAATAAAGAAGAATATCCACCCGCGTTATTTTCAAAAGATGAAGCCGAATTATCGGTCAGTTAGTTCACTTAGGCAAAAATATGATTTAAAGCCAATTTAAACCGCATTTTACGTTTCTCACTTTTAGCGGTTAAATTGGGGAGTTTTGGAAAATTTTTCCCATTTCATTATTTCTGTTTTTCTTCCAATAAAAAAGGGGCTGACACTCTGCCAAGCCCCGTTTTATCTAGTTTCTGCCAACTTATTCCCGTTTATTTCAACCAAATCCCTATTTATTTCTTTGTTTCTCATTTTAAGTGATTGGATACACAAGTTTAATGCGTTTTTGGTTGTAATACACTAAATATTCTTCAATTTCAGCCTGTAATTCAGTGATTGAATGATAAGTCCGAGAGTAAAAACACTCTG
>JAGZRY010000507.1 GCA_018381425.1 Haemophilus parainfluenzae | reverse complement strand
GCAGAAATTGAACAAATGCAAAAATGGCTTAAAGTGCACAATAAAAAATAAAATAACACAAAAAAAGTGCGGTAAATTAACCGCACTTTTTTAATAGAATTAGTTTACTTCTTTTATTCGTAGCTCTTTTGGCACTTCAAAGAACATATTCTCTTCTAAGCCTTGAAGCTCTTCGATACTATCCGCACCAAATTCTTTTAATCGAGCAATTACGGATTGCACCAACTCTTCCGGTGCTGAAGCCCCTGCTGTCACACCAATTGTTTCAACGCCTTCAAACCAATCTGCTGCCACATCATTTGGATCATCAATCAATTTTGATTTCACGCCCATACGCGATGCCAACTCAGCTAAGCGGTTAGAATTCGATGAGTTTTTAGAGCCTACAACCACCACTAAATCACATTGTTTCGCTAACTCACGCACTGCTTCTTGGCGATTCGTTGTAGCATAGCAAATATCATTTTTATGCGGGCCTTGAATAGCAGGATATTTGTCTTTCAATGCACTGATAGTTTCCGCCGTATCATCAAGAGAAAGTGTGGTTTGCGTCATAAAGGTTAAATCATCACTTTCTTGAACCGGCAAACGAGCAATATCTTCTACGCTTTCAATTAAGAAAATTCCACCTTCGGCATTATTATACTGCCCCATTGTGCCTTCCACTTCGGGATGGCCTTTGTGTCCGATCAAAATCGCTTTCGTCCCTTTACGGCTTGCACGAGCCACTTGCATATGCACTTTGGTTACCAACGGACAAGTTGCATCAAATACTTTTAACTGACGATCTTTCGCTTCCTGACGAACGGCTTGTGATACGCCATGAGCAGAGAAAATCACAATAGCGCCATCGGGCACTTCACTTAATTCTTCCACAAAAATCGCCCCACGATCACGCAAACCATTCACCACAAAACGGTTGTGCACCACTTCATGACGCACATAAATCGGTGCGCCATGAATTTCAAGTGCTAATTCAACAATGCTAATGGCTCGATCGACACCCGCGCAAAATCCGCGAGGGTTAGCTAAAATTATCTTCATTTTTGACCGCTCTTTTTATCACCTTTAAAGGCATCTAATG
>JAGZRY010000506.1 GCA_018381425.1 Haemophilus parainfluenzae | reverse complement strand
TAATCCTTTAGTTAATCTTGATAACCGATTGACCTTAAACAAGCAACAAGCCCTTGCATTTAGCCAGTTGCTTTTCCAAGAAGGCTTTAATGTGTGGTTGTTAGAGGGCGTGACTGGCTCAGGTAAAACTGAAATTTATCTGCAATACATTGAAGAAGTCTTAAAGAAAGGCAAACAGGTTTTAGTGCTTGTTCCTGAAATTGGACTTACCCCTCAGACCGTGAGACGGTTCCAAGCTCGCTTTAATGTAGAAATTGATGTATTGCATTCCAACTTGAATGATACACAGCGCTTAAATGTTTGGGAGCGAGCAAGAACAGGACAGAGTGCAATCGTGATTGGTACGAGATCCGCGCTTTTCACCCAGTTTTCAGATCTTGGCTTAATCATTTTAGATGAGGAACATGACGGCTCGTTTAAACAGCAAGATGGTTGGCGTTATCATGCGAGAGATTTAGGTATTGTTTTAGCGCAAAAACTCAATATTCCTATCTTATTAGGTTCTGCGACCCCAAGTTTGGAAAGTGTGAATAACGTACAAAATGGTAAATATCATCATTTGGTCTTATCAAAAAGAGCCGGAAATGCGACCGCACTTCGTCAATTTGTGATTGATTTAAAACATCAACGAATTCAAAACGGCTTATCCGAGCCGCTATTGAAACGTATGCAAGAACACTTAGAAAAAGGCAATCAAGTATTGTTATTCCTTAATCGACGTGGATTTGCGCCAGTGTTGTTATGTCATGAATGTGGCTGGATTGATGAATGTCATCATTGTGAAAAACCTTATACTTATCACCAACACCAGCGCGTTTTACGCTGCCATCATTGTGGTGCGCAAAAAACAGTGCCGATGCAATGTGGTCATTGCGGTTCAACACATTTAGTCACAACGGGGTTAGGCACAGAACAGCTAGAAGAAACCTTAAAAGCACGTTTCCCACAATACAATATTGCACGTATTGATCGCGATAGTACGGCGAGAAAAGGCAAGCTTGAAGGTTATTTAGAGGATATTCAGCAAGGTAAAAGTCAGATTTTAATTGGCACCCAAATGTTAGCCAAAGGACACCATTTTCCGA
>JAGZRY010000505.1 GCA_018381425.1 Haemophilus parainfluenzae | reverse complement strand
GTGCCTTACTGCTTGCAATTAATCGATGGTATTTATATTGATACCAAGCCTGAAGTGATTACAAGCTTCCGCCCGAAAGCCGCACGTCGCGAAAATTTGGAGAAATAAGATGAAAAAAATTGAAGCCATTATTAAGCCATTTAAATTAGATGATGTGCGTGAAAATTTATCTGATATCGGCATTAGCGGAATGACCGTGACTGAAGTTCGTGGTTTTGGTCGTCAAAAAGGGCATACAGAGCTTTATCGTGGTGCAGAATATATGGTGGATTTTCTGCCTAAAGTGAAAATTGAAATTGTCGTGCCAGATGATTTGCTTGAACAATGCCTTGAAACCATTGTTGAAACTTGCCAAACAGGCAAAATCGGGGATGGTAAGATCTTTGTTTATGATGTAGAACGCGTGATTCGTGTTCGTACGGGCGAAGAAAATGAGGAAGCCATTTAGTGGAAAAAAACTTAAATTTTAACCGCACTGTAGTCGCTATGGCGGCTTTAGTGATTGTGTTTGCGGGAATTAAACTGGCGGCAGAGATTGTCGTGCCTTTTCTATTGGCATTATTTATCGCCATTATTTGTTCGCCGGTAATTAAAGCAATGACACAACGCAAAGTGCCACATGGTATTGCGATTGCCTTGCTGTTTATCTTAATTTTAATCGTATTCTTTTTCCTCGCGGGATTAATTAACAGCAGTGTGCAAGAATTTACACGCTCTATTCCGCAATATAAAGTGCTGCTTTCGGAGCGTATAAATGACGTCATGGCGTTAGCTCAAAAACTGAAATTGCCGATTGTGATTTCTCGCGAAGCCATTATGGAGCATTTTGATCCGAGTGTGATTATGAACTTTGTGAGACGTTTATTATTAAACTTTTCTGGCGTCGTGACGAATGTTTTTGTGTTGATCTTAGCGGTGATTTTTATGCTACTTGAAGCATCAACCATGAAGCATAAACTTGCTTTAGTGTTAAGTGATAATGAACATGATGTTGTCGCGGAAGAACATCATATTGATCGTATTTTAGACGGTGTGATTAGTTATCTTGGCGTGAAAACAGTGATTAGTTTGCTTACCGGTATCTCGAC
>JAGZRY010000504.1 GCA_018381425.1 Haemophilus parainfluenzae | reverse complement strand
CCAATTGAGGTGATAAGGCATGAGTCTTATTGTTTTTAAGTATTAAGGGCGAAGCCTATAGAGGTCTACTATGGAAATTGGTGTAGTAAAATGGTTTAACAACGCAAAAGGATTTGGGTTTATTTCTGCAGAAGGCGTGGATACAGACATTTTTGCACATTATTCAGCGATTGAAATGGATGGTTACCGTTCATTGAAAGCTGGGCAGCGTGTACAGTTTGAAGTGATTCACGGCGACAAAGGATCTCACGCCACAAAAATTATTCCGATTGCGGAATAGGCGAAACGCTAAAACGTTTCAAAATCTTCTCTATTTAGCATAATCAAAAGCCAAGGTTTCGACCTTGGCTTTTTTTCATCTTATTTATTGAGCAAATTTTTCAAACCATCTTTCATTGCCGTCATTTGGCTTTCATATAATGCTTTGCTTTCACGTTCATCAATCATATAAGTGATAGTTTCAGAAAGTGTCATTTTCATTTTTCGCGAATATTTAGATAAACGAAGCCAAACACCATATTCTAAATCAATAGATTTTTTCTTCGTTGATTGTTTTTCTGCATTAAAAAAGCGTTTACGTCTTGCTCGGATAGCCTGATCAAGCTTAATGGGTAAATCAAGAGAGAGGTGATTTTTAATCCACTCTTCGATTTTTTCAGGATAATTCTGATATGCTATTAATTCTTGAACTTTACTTTCTTCTAAGCTTTTTTCTTCATAACGGGTAATTTTTTCTCCTTCGCGATGTTTGCGAATGAGATAAATCCATTTCCAGTTTGCTTCTTGGTTTTCTAATTTTTGATATTTCATCGTTTTATTATACTTTTTAGTGACGTGGTAACCTCATAAATATACGCTCTTTAAACAAAATTTTCCAGTAGATTTTTATAACGGATTTTCACTCAGTGTGAAGTGTGCGATAATACCGCCAATTTAATTAAAGCGAGATATGTCGTGACTTCAACATCTTCGGAACAAGCCTTAAATTGGCAAGCCTTACAACCAGAATTATCGATTACTGAACTTTCAGCTGAAAAGGCTGATTTTTGGTCATTACAAAAACATGCCACAAAAGCGATTTCTTTATT
>JAGZRY010000503.1 GCA_018381425.1 Haemophilus parainfluenzae | reverse complement strand
CTTATCAGGTGATGTGAGCGAAGCGGCTTCTGGCGGCGAAGATTATTCTGGCGAATAATACATTTTAAAAGGCAGGCAGAAGCTTGCCTTTTGCTTTTTTACTCAATCCCCATGCTTGCCAAGGGCTGTGGGATATTTATCATTCAAACGTAAACATCAATGCAACTACCCATTTCCCAATATAGCGAACTCCTGCAAAAAAAGACTGAAAAGCTGACCGCACTTTTGCAGCCCTTTAACGCCCCAGAAATAGCCGTGTTTGATTCGCCGACTAGCCATTATCGGATGCGTGCAGAATTTCGTATTTGGCATGATAAAGGCGATTTTTATCACATTATGTTTGATCAAAGCACCTTGCAGCGCTATCGAGTGGATGAATTCCCAATTGCCAGCGAACTGATCAATCGCATGATGAAAAGCTTACTGCCATTGTTAAAAACGCAGGAAGTATTACATAAAAAACTATTTCAAATTGATTATTTGAGTACGCTCAGCAATAAGATCATTGTGAGCCTGCTTTACCACAAGCAACTCACAGAAGAATGGCAAAGCGCTGCAGCAAACCTAAAAGGTGAATTACAACAACTTGGTTTTGATGTGCAGCTGATTGGTCGTGCGAGTAAACAAAAAATCTGTTTAGAGCAGGATTTTGTCGATGAAGTGTTACCGGTGAAAGGGCGTAATTATGTTTATCGCCAAGTGGAAAACAGCTTTACCCAGCCTAATGCAGCTGTAAATTGCAAGATGTTGGAATGGGCGATTGATTGCACTCAAGGCTCTCAAGGTGATTTATTAGAGCTGTACTGTGGTAACGGCAATTTCTCTATCGCCCTTGCACAAAACTTCCGTAAAGTGCTTGCTACCGAAATCGCCAAGCCATCCGTGGCTGCCGCACAATTTAATATTGCGGAAAATGGTATAGATAATCTACAAATTATCCGTATGTCCGCAGAAGAGTTTACCCAAGCAATGAATGGCGTACGTGAGTTTAATCGCTTAAAAGGCATTGATTTAAAAGCCTATCAATGCAATACGATTTTTGTTGACCCACCACGAGCAGGGCTTGACCCTGACACGGTAAAACTGGT
>JAGZRY010000502.1 GCA_018381425.1 Haemophilus parainfluenzae | reverse complement strand
TCCCATACGGGAATATCCTGTGCATTACTCATAAAACACCCCCTCACTTTCGATTACGTC
The DNA here is from genome assembly GCA_018381425.1 of Haemophilus parainfluenzae. Classification (GTDB taxonomy): domain Bacteria; phylum Pseudomonadota; class Gammaproteobacteria; order Enterobacterales; family Pasteurellaceae; genus Haemophilus_D; species Haemophilus_D parainfluenzae_O. The sequence continues at coordinate 1,030 of JAGZRY010000502.1, read as the reverse complement.
TGCTATATCCGTACACATCTGTTCCACAATCATTTCCTGCTTTTCGGAAAGGTGGGTACATTCATCAATCATTTTCATGTAGTTTGAGCCTGTCAGCCTGTCGATTTCCTCAATCATCACAATAGACGGCATGACCTGTCTTTCCAGCCATTGCAGAGTGCGTTCCATATTGACAGGTACAGGGTTCATTTCAAAAGGTGAACTGTCATGGGCAATGAATATCTCCCACAACGGATAGTCGGGAAATTCCACAAAATCAGTAATGAGGTAAAACACCAGCCCATGAGGGTTATACGTCAATAACAGTTCCTCAACTGCCTGTACTGCCTTTTTATCACGCAGGCGAATTTCAAAACGGTTGATAATATCGGTATGTTTCTTTTTCGTTGCCTGTTCCTCTTGTTTTTCATACAGGCAGAAGTATTTTGTGCTTGCCTTTGAACCGATATAAAGGGTACTTGCTAAATTACGGTTTTTTCCGCTTAGTTTTCCACCCTGCACATTTTCATAATTTTTACAGCGACAATCCGCACCGCCATTTCTGTATTTTTCAGACAAAACGGGAATATCCAACAGACCACACATATCATTGATTGCCAAGTCAAAACGTCGGATAACACCGCCACAGTCAAGACAGCGGTTTAAAAATGAATACCAATCTCTGTTCTGTGCCTGCAAGACATATTCCATGTTGCGTGAGCCTGCCCCTTTTAATTCCAAGAATACGCCCATGTGTTCATCATCAGAAGCCATGACCTTGATTTCTCCGTAGGCGTAATGCTCTTTATAGCCATAATACCCATAGTCATAATGGATAAAATAATCTGCTTTCATGCCAAGCACCTTTCGGATAATTTCCAATGCGTCAGTCGTTGGAAAACGGACAGACAGATAATCAACGAGCAGATAAAAAGGCTTATCGCAGATATAATAATTCAGACAACGCAGGATAATATTTTGTGTTTCCTTGCTGGCGTTGGCTTTTCCGTTCTCAAAGCGGTTGATACTATATCTTGATACATGGGTAAGA
>JAGZRY010000501.1 GCA_018381425.1 Haemophilus parainfluenzae | reverse complement strand
AACACGAATACGTTTATAACGTTCTTTAAGCTCAGCAATTTTATCTACTGCTTTTTGCATGCTTTCTTGGTCACGGTAGATACCACAACCTTCTTCCATGACGGTACCCATTTCATCACGGATTTCAGACCAAGATTCATTACCGTCTTGGTTATAAAGTGCTTCAAGGCGAGCCACAACATCTTGAGCTTGTGCATCAACTGCTGCACGGTTTGCAGGTTGTGCTTCTGCTGCACGTTGTGCTGCATATTCACCTGCAACACGGCCTAAAACCACTAATTCTGCAAGCGAGTTAGAACCTAAACGGTTTGCACCATGTAAGCCAGAAGATGCACATTCACCTACAGCAAATAAACCTTTAATGCGAGTTTCGCTGTTGAAATCCACTTCGATACCACCCATGGTGTAGTGAACAACTGGACGTACAGGGATTGGCTCATTAACTGGGTTTACACCTTCATAAGCACTTGCTAATTCACAAATGAATGGAAGACGTTCATGTAAATATTTTTCACCTAAGTGACGTAAGTCAAGGTGAACCACATCAACACCTTTTGCTGTTTTTAAGGTGTTGCCTTTTTTCCATTCTTGCCAGAAAGCTTGTGAAACTTTATCACGTGGACCAAGTTCCATATATTTGTTTTCAGGTTTACCGATTGGGGTTTCAGGGCCTAGACCATAATCTTGTAAATAACGGTAGCCGTTTTTATTCACTAAGATACCGCCTTCACCACGACAACCTTCAGTCATTAAGATACCAGTATTTGGTAAACCAGTTGGATGGTATTGGACGAATTCCATATCACGAAGTGGAACACCGTGACGATATGCCATTGATAAACCATCACCAGTTACGATACCGCCGTTGGTGTTGAATTTAAATGCACGACAGCCACCACCAGTTGCAATCACAACCGCATTTGCGTTGATTTGAACAAGTGTGCCTTCCATCATATTCATCGCTACCATACCGCGAGCATGGCCATCATCAACTAAGATGTCTAAAACGAAGTGCTCGTCAAAGCGTTGAATTTGTGGATATTGAATGGATGTTTGGAAAAGAGTATGTAATAAGTGGAAACCGGTTTTATCTGC
>JAGZRY010000045.1 GCA_018381425.1 Haemophilus parainfluenzae | reverse complement strand
ATTAAGCCACGGATAATAATAAACAAATAAATTGCCATCAGAATAAGAAAGCCGACCATTCCATGTTCTTCACTCATCACGGCAAAAATAAAATCAGTGTGTGGTTCAGGCAAAAATTCTAATTGGGATTGTGTCCCTTGCATCCATCCCTTGCCAGATATACCGCCTGAACCGATAGCAATTTTGGATTGCAAAATATGATAACCCGCCCCAAGAGGATCTTTCTCTGGGTCAAGTAAGGTTAATACACGCATGCGTTGGTAGTCATGCATTAAATACATCCACATGATAGGAATAAATGCCGCTAAGCCAACTACTGCAGCAAGAATAAGCCACCAACTCATGCCTGCTAAGAATACCACGAATAAGCCCGATGCACTAACCAGAATTGATGTACCCAAGTCAGGTTGAATAGCCACAAGTAAAGTTGGCACCATAATCATGGTGATAGCAATGAAAGTTTCGCTTATTTTCGGTGGTAGTGGACGGTTACCTAAATATACCGCTACCATTAATGGAACCGCGAGTTTTACAATTTCAGACGGCTGAAAGCGAATAAAGCCGAGATCTAGCCAACGCTGTGCTCCTTTACTAGTTGTACCGAAGGCATCAACTAAAATCAGCATAATAAAACCAACCAAATATAAATAAGGGGCGAGACGCTGATAAAATTTAGGGGGAAGCTGTGCCATAATCATCATGACAACAAAACCTAATATGACCTGAATGATACGGTTTTGGAACATTACTTCACTGGCACCAGATGCACTATAAAGCACAAGCATACCATAGGCAGTAATGGCGCCTAAACCAATAAATAATAAGAAATCAATATGTAAGCGTTGCCATAATCGCAAGCATAAAGGCACTTTTTCTTCCATTATTCATTCTCACTTGGTTGGGGTTCTTGCGCTGGTACGTCTAACTCAGTTTTGTCCGTCATCTTTTCTTTTTCTGCATTTTGTTGATGTTCAATTTGCGGCAAGCGTTTATTTAGATAGAAATCCATAATTTGACGCACAATTGGCGCAGCATTACTTGAGCCGCCACCTGCATTTTCTAAAATAATCGTGACAACTAATTTCGGATCTTCGTAAGGTGCATAAGCAGTGAACCAAGCATGGTCATGCAATTCTTTTTTCAATCCTGCAGCATTATATTTTTGGTTTTCTTTTAAGCTGAAAACCTGCGCAGTACCGGATTTCCCTGCTACATGGTAATTTGTGCCGATAAAGGCTTTTCGTCCAGTCCCCGCACCTGAATTCACCACATTGAACATACCTCGCTTAGCTGCGTCCCAATAAGCTTGTTTAGGATCGGTAATATCTTCATATAAAAGTGGGTCTTGATAGGGCTCAATGGTGGCACCTTCAACTGATTTCATTAAATGTGGTGTATGAATTTTACCGTTATTGACTACAATAGAGGTCGCTTTTGCTACTTGTAATGGTGTCGCTGTCCAATAACCCTGACCAATACCTACTGAGATTGTATCGCCTTGTACCCAAGGTCTTTTATAACGTTTTTGTTTCCATTCTTTACTCGGCATATTGGCTGTGGCTTCTTCTTGAATTTCAATACCTGTAGGCATACCAAATCCAAAACGTTTCATCCACATAGAGAAACGATCAATACCTAAATTAAAGGCGGTTTGATAGAAGAAGGTATCCGATGATTCAGTAATGGCTTTGTTTAAATCCGTATAACCATGCCCTGTTTTTTTCCAATCTCGGAAGCGTTTTGTGGAGTTTGGTAATGTCCAGTAACCAGGGTCAAAAATCGTGGTGTTAGGTGTAATCACCCCTTCAGTTAATGCTGCAACAGCAACGAATGGTTTTACAGTGGAGGCAGGTGGATAGACCCCTTGTGTCGCACGACTATAAAGCGGTCGAGTAGGGTCTTCTAGTAAACGTTTGTAATCGCTAGAAGAAATACCATCGACGAATAAATTATTATCATAGCTTGGTGTTGAAACCATCGCTAATACGCTGTTATCTTTCGGGTCAAGCACAACGACAGCGCCTTTTTGACCTGAAAGGAGCGACATAATGTAGCGTTGAAGGGTGAAATCGATTGTCAGATGAATACTTTTACCCGCTGTGGCTGGTTGCTCACGTAATTTACGGACAACTTTCCCGCGGTTATTGATTTCCACCTCTTCAAAACCCGTCGTACCGTGGAGTTGTTCTTCGTAATAACGCTCAATACCCAATTTCCCCATATCTGTGGAACCTGAGTAGTTAGCAAATTTCTCTTCTTTTTTAAGGCGTTCAACATCTCGGTCATTAATGCGTCCCACATAACCTAAAATGTGAGTCATGGCTTCGCCATATAGATAATTTCGTTTGAAATAAGGGCGAACATCCAGGCTTGGATATTTATATTGGTTCACTGCAAAACGGGCAATTTGTTCTTCCGTTAAGCTAGGTTTGAGTAAAATCGGTGTATAGCGTGTGCCACGACGACGCTCTTTTTGGAAATGCTCAATGTCTTCGTCTGTGAGCCCTACAACATAGCGCAACTCTTCAAAAGTGCGGTCTAAATTTTCAGTTTTTTCTGGCACGATATATAAACCGAAAAAGGTGAGGTTTTCAGCCAGTAATTCGCCGTAACGGTCGTAAATTAATCCGCGAGTAGGAGGAAGCGGAAGCAATTTAATACGGTTACCATTCGAGCGAGTTTGGTACATGTCGTAATTCACCACCTGGAGATGGTAAATATTGGCAAATAGCACGCCACTGAGAGCCAAAATACCGATGAATGCTACCAATGTTCGACGTGCAAACAAGTTCCGCTCCGCTTTTTTATCGCGGATCGGTTCGTTGGTTGGGGCAGCAAAGAATTTCTTTAAATTCATCGGTAATGTAATGCCTTATTCTCTGTGATAAGGATGATTTGTGGTCAATGACCAAGCGCGGTATAAACTTTCAGCCACGACAACCCTCACTAATGGATGGGGCATTGTGAGCGGAGAAAGTGACCAGCTTTGCTCTGCCGCAGCTTTGCATTCAGGGGATAAACCTTCAGGTCCACCAATAAGCAAACACACATCACGACCATCGTTTTTCCAACTCTCTAATTGTTCAGCAAGTTGTGGCGTTGTCCAAGGTTTGCCTGGAATATCTAATGTCACCACTTTGCCTTTTCCGCAAGCGGCAAGCATCGCTTTACCTTCTTGTTCTAAGATGCGTTTAATATCCGCATTTTTTCCACGCTTGCCTGCTGGAATTTCAATGAGTTCAAAAGGCATATCTTTAGGAAAACGACGTTGGTATTCTTCGAATCCAGTTGTCACCCAAGCTGGCATTTTTGTGCCCACAGCGATTAATGTGATTTTCATCCTTTTCCCTTTCAAAACACAATCAAAATTGACCGCACTCTATGCCCAAAGTTTTTCTAACTGATACATCTCACGTGCATCACGTTGCATAATATGTACGATAGTTTGACCGAGATCGACCACGATCCAATCAGCCGTATTACGACCTTCTTCACCAAAGGTCTCATAACCGGCTTTTTTACATTCCGCAATAAGGTTATCGGCCATAGCAGAGACTTGACGGCTAGATGTGCCGGTACAAATAATCATATTTTCAGTAATCGATGATTTGCCTTTTACATCAAAATGCACAATTTCTGTTCCTTTTAAATCATCGAGTTTATCAATTACAAATTCAACTAATGACATTTCTTTTCCTATTTGAATAAAGCGGTGAATTCTATCATTGAATGAGGGAAAGGGGTAGGCTTAGGGCGGATTTTATTTGAATTGTTTTGTGATTGTAATGGTGCTTAGCATAAATATTGGGGCAGTGATACTGCCCCAAGTTTGAAAGGGTATTAAACCCATAAAAGAATCGCTAACAATTGTGGTGAAATGATCCGCAGGAACATTGTGAGCGGATAGACTGTCGCATAGGAGAGTGCAGCAGCACCACTTCCTTCTTTCAGTTCATTGGCGAAAGCAAGCGCAGGAGGATCCGTCATCGAACCCGCCAATAAACCACAAAGTGAAAGGTAGTTTAATTTAGCATATAAACGCGCAATAACACCTACAATCATTAATGGTACGAGTGTGATAAAAATACCGTAGCCCATCCATTCAAGACCAGAACCATTGGTGAGTGTGTCCACAAAGCTACCACCAGATTTTAAACCCACCACAGCGAGGAAGAGCACAATACCAATTTCTCGTAAAGCTAAGTTAGCACTTGGCGGCATAAACCAATAGAGTTTACCGATAGAGCCAATTCGAGCTAGGATTAACGCGACAACTAATGGTCCACCAGCAAGACCTAATTTTAATGCCACAGGGAAACCTGGAATATAGAAAGGAATGGAGCCGAGTAATACCCCTAACCCAATCCCAATAAATACTGGCAACATTTGTACTTGTAGCAGTTTCTGTTTGGCGTTTCCAATAACTGAAATGGCTTGATTGAGAATGTCGGTTTTGCCAACCATATGCAATACGTCACCAAATTGAAGTGTTGTATGTGCAGTTGGTACCAGTTCCACACCCGCACGGTTTAAACGTGAAATCACTACACCGTATTTTTGATGAATACCAAGATGACAAATTTGTTTCCCTAGAACCTTTTCATTTGTCACGACCACGCGTTCAGAACGAATTTCGCCACTCAAGCTTGCTACAGGGATATCTACTTCTTCCCCAATAATTAGGTGCATTTTTTTCAAGCCTTCAGGATTACCGACCAAATGTAAAATATCGCCAAGTTGAACATCGGTATCCGCTTTCGGCACAATGACGAGCTCACCTCGTTTCAAGCGAGAGCATACGACATCTTCATCATCAAAACCAGGAATCTCAATCAAATGGATACCATTGAGATTAGTATTAGTGACTTTCAGAGACATGCTTTTGAGGGCTTCTTTATCGTGACCACTTTCTTTTTCAAAATTTGCTGCTTCTTCATCCACTTTAATTTTAAAGAAAAGACGAATAAGCCACATAGAAAGCAAAATACCACAAATCCCAAAAGGATAGGCCATGGCGTAGGCCATCCCCATGTTAGACGTCGTCTGCGACATGCCTAATTCTGACAGAATTTGCTGACCTGCACCGAGAGATGGCGTATTTGTGACAGCACCGGAGTAAATACCAAGTGCGACATCAAGGGGAATATCTGCAAACTTATAAATGAGAATCGTCACTAACGCACCGAGCACAACAATTAAGATCCCTAACCCATTTAAGGTTAATCCTGACTGCCGTAAGGAAGCAAAAAAGCCCGGTCCTACTTGAATACCAATTGTATAAACAAACAGAATTAAGCCGAACTCTTGCACAAAATGTAACGTATGACTATCCAGTTTAATGCCATATTGCGTAGTAAAATGGGCAACCCAAATACCACCAAATAATACGCCACCAATACCTAATCCTACACCTTTAATTTTAAAATGCCCGATCCATAGACCAATTACGGCAACGAGGGCAAGCAAACTAATGGTAATCGCAGTTTCACTCATACCGACCTCTAATTTATTAAAAATTTAACTATTTTGGATTATAACAATTTGATTCCCTACCCGCTTGTAACAAAGTCAAAAAATGTTATCTTCATCACATTTTTTCTTGCTTAAAAATAAACACCGCCTAAAATGACCGCACTTTTTAAATTTTATAGGTTGATTATGGATTACGCTCAAGAAGCCATTAATTCACTTTTATGGATAGTAAAAACATTAGCGATGACGGCTGTTGTGTTTAGCTTTGGTATTTTCTTATTAGTCCGTTTTACCCATTGGGGAAAACAATTTTGGCAATTTGCGGGTGGGTATCTTTCACCACGCCGAAGTATTAAACCTTTGCTATTTTTCTTGTTAATTGTGGCGATGACATTGGTTAGCGTGCGTATTAGCTTGGTGCATTCCGAGTGGTATAACAATATGTATACATCCTTGCAGGAATTTAATGAACCTGTATTTTGGGATCAAATGGTGCTGTTTTGTGTGATTGCGACAAGCTCTGTCATGACGGCATTACTTAGCTATTATTTAGAACAACGCTTTTCTATTAATTGGATTGAATGGTTAAATAGTCAGTTAGTAGATAAATGGATGGATAATCGTGCGTACTATAAAACCCAGTATGTTTCCGTTAACTTAGATAACCCCGATCAACGTATTCAACAAGATGTGCAATCTTATGTGCGAACCACGCTCTCTTTAAGTACTGGCGTGATTGATGCGGTCACATCCATGATTTCTTACACGATCTTATTGTGGGGGTTAGCGGGGCCAATGATGGTATTTGGTACTGAAATTCCTCGTATGATGGTGTTCTTGGTGTTTGCTTATGTGATTATCACTACTGCGATTGCATTCCGTTTAGGACGTCCATTAATTATGTTGAATTTTGTCAACGAGCGCTTAAACGCTAACTATCGTTATTCTTTAATTCGTATCAAGGAATATGCGGAAAGTGTGGCATTTTATGCCGGAGAGAAAGTTGAGAGTAGCCAACTTTATAAACAATTTGGTGCGGTGATCAATAACATGTGGGATATTGTTTATCGAACCTTAAAATTCTCTGGTTTTAACCTAGTGGTTAGCCAAGTTTCGGTTGTGTTCCCTTTGCTCATTCAAGTGGGACGTTATTTCGAGAAGCAAATTAAACTCGGCGATCTTATGCAAACGCTACAAGTATTTGGTAAGTTGCATTCAAATCTTTCGTTTTTCCGTAATTCTTACGATGGTTTTGCCGGATATAAAGCCACATTAGATCGTTTAACGGGCTTTAGTTATGCGATTGATATGGCTAATCGTCAATCTACGTCGTATTTACATGAACACGAAACAGACGTGATCTTTAAGGATTTAAGCATCAGTAATCCATTTGGAAAAAACTTAATTGAGAATTTAAATTTGACGCTGCCAAAAGGTTCAACCCTATTAATTCAAGGTGATTCAGGCGTGGGTAAAACTACGTTATTGAGAACAGTAGCGGGGCTTTGGGCGTATTCTGAAGGGGATGTGTATTGTCCAACCCATCAGCTTTTCTTATCACAAAAACCTTATTTACCACAAGGCAGTTTATTGACTGCACTGGCTTATCCAAATGAAGAACAGACCTTTAATCGTGATGAGATGATTGAAGTATTAAAACAAGTGTCTTTAGGACATTTACAAGATCGTTTAGATCAAGAACAAGACTGGACACGTATTCTTTCTCTTGGCGAGCAACAACGTTTGGCTTTCGCTCGTTTGCTATTACACAAACCAAACGTCGCTTTCTTGGATGAGGCAACTGCGAGTATGGATGAAGGCTTAGAAGATAATATGTATCGACTATTAAAAGAACGTTTACCTAATACAACGGTTATTAGCGTGGGGCATCGTTCAACTTTACAAGCTTTCCATCAGCAACAATTGATGATTTTAGGCAATGGCGAGTGGAGATTCATTGCCCGAAATCTCGTTTAAAACACCATTAAAATTGACTGCACTTACCTTGTTAGAAAAAATAGTGAGGTAAGTGTAGATGAACAAAGTAAAAAATCCTGTTATCAAACTCAATTTTTTGGTACATTTAGCACAATTTTTTTCTATGCTCAGAAATGAGTAATTTTTCACCAAACTAATGACGGAATTCTTATGTTACTCAAAAAAATTCGTGGTTTATTTTCAAACGATCTTTCTATCGATCTAGGTACAGCAAATACATTAATTTACGTAAAAGGCCAAGGCATCGTACTTGATGAGCCTTCAGTGGTGGCAATTCGTCAAGACCGTATGGGCGCATACAAAAGTATTGCGGCAGTAGGTAAAGAAGCAAAACAAATGCTTGGTCGTACCCCAAAAAGTATCGTGGCTATTCGTCCGATGAAAGATGGTGTAATTGCTGATTTCTCTGTGACAGAGAAAATGTTGCAATACTTTATCAAGCAAGTACATAGCGGTAACTTTATGCGTCCTAGCCCGCGCGTACTCGTTTGTGTACCAGCTGGTGCAACTCAAGTTGAACGTCGTGCAATCAAAGAATCAGCATTAGGTGCAGGTGCACGAGAAGTGTATTTAATTGAAGAGCCTATGGCGGCAGCTATCGGTGCAAACTTGCCAGTTTCTACTGCGATTGGTTCAATGGTCATTGATATCGGTGGTGGTACCACTGAAGTGGCGGTGATTTCTTTAAACGGTATCGTGTACTCATCTTCTGTACGTATTGGTGGTGACCGTTTTGATGAAGCGATCATCTCTTATGTTCGTCGTACTTTTGGTTCCGTTATTGGTGAGCCAACTGCAGAGCGTATCAAGCATGAAATTGGTACAGCGTACATTCAAGAAGGCGATGAAATTTTAGAGATGGAAGTGCACGGTCACAATCTTGCGGAAGGTGCACCACGTTCATTCAAATTAACTTCTCGTGATGTACAAGAAGCCCTTCAACAACCATTAAATGGTATTGTTGCAGCGGTACGTACAGCGCTTGAAGAATGCCAACCAGAACACGCCGCAGATATTTTTGAACGCGGTATGGTGTTAACGGGTGGTGGTGCCTTATTACGCAACATTGATATATTGTTATCAAAAGAATGTGGCGTACCAGCAATCATCGCAGAAGAACCATTAACTTGTGTAGCTCGTGGTGGTGGTGAAGCAATCGAAATGATTGATATGCACGGCGGCGATATTTTTAGCGACGAAATTTAATCTCTAAAAGTGCGGTCAGAAAAATCGGCGTTTTTAATTCGTCTGATTTTTTGACCGCACTTTTCCTTTCAACCCTAGGACAGTGAATGAAACCCATTTTTGGTAAAGCACCACCATTAGGTATTCGACTCGCATTAGCAGTGATTGCTTCGATGACACTCATTTTAGTTGATGGGCAAACCTCATCAATGACGAAGGCGCGTAGTGTCATGGAAACTGCTGTGGGGGGCTTGTATTACCTGGCGAATGGGCCAAGAACGGTTCTAGATGGTGTATCAAGTAACCTGGTGGATACCAATAAACTGCTTATTGAAAATAAAGTATTGCGTGAGCAGTTGCGTGAGAAAAATGCCGATCTTTTATTATTGGACCAACTCAAGGTAGAAAACCAACGTCTTCGTTTACTGCTTAATTCGCCTTTACGCACCGATGAATATAAAAAGATTGCAGAAGTGCTCACAGCAGAAACCGACGTCTATCGTCAGCAAGTGGTGATCAATCAAGGTGAACGTGATGGTGCTTATGTCGGTCAGCCAGTGATTGATGAAAAAGGGATGATCGGACAGATTATATCTGTCGGCGAGAATACAAGCCGAGTATTACTTTTGACCGATGTGACCCATTCAATTCCAGTGCAAGTTTTACGTAATGATGTGCGCGTGATCGCGAGTGGCACAGGGCACTCAGATGAACTTACCTTAGATAATGTGCCTCGTTCTGTGGATATTGAAAAAGGCGATTTATTGGTGACTTCCGGTTTGGGTGGCCGTTTTGTGGAAGGCTATCCTGTGGCTGTTGTGCAAAGCGTCTCTCGTGATGGCTCAAATTACTTTGCAACGGTGAAAGCGAAACCTTTGGCTGAGTTAGATCGTTTACGTTATTTGCTTTTACTTTGGCCGAGCAATCTTGATATGTCGAAAGT
>JAGZRY010000500.1 GCA_018381425.1 Haemophilus parainfluenzae | reverse complement strand
CGATCTTCATCGGTGAAAGGTTGTCTATCGGTTAGTATCATTTTTCAAATCTGGTAGGGAAAATGACCGCACTTTGGACAAAGTGCGGTTAAATTAAGGCTTATTTTTTAGGATTAACGTCTAATACTTCAACGTCGAAGTAAAGTGTTGCATCAGGTGGAATTGAATCGCCTGCACCTTGTTTGCCATAAGCTAATTCAGGTGGAATCACTAATTCGATTTTACCGCCTTTTTTCACTAACTGAAGGCCTTCAGTCCAACCTTTAATCACTTGGTTTAATTTAAACTCAACCGGTTGACCACGTTCAACAGAGCTATCAAATACTTTACCATCTGGTAATTTACCGGTGTAATGTACTTTCACAGTATCTGTTGCTTTAATCGCATCACCTTTACCTGCTTCAGTGATTTTGTAAAGTAAGCCATCTTTGGTGCTTTTCACGCCATCTTTTTTCGCAAATTCAGCGCGGTATTTATCACCTTCTTCTTTTGCGGCTTTCGCTTGTTGTTCTACTTTTGCTTTAGCAGCAGACACTAATTGCTCTTGAATGCCATCTAAGGTCTTTTGAATTTTTTCGTCTTTACGAACATCAACTTTACCTTCTAATGCATCTTTTAAGCCATCTAAAATACGCGCATTGTCGTATTGAATGACTTCTTTTTGAGCATCCACTAAATCTTTTACTTGGTTACCCATTAACGCACCAACAGCATAAGACGCATCACTTGCGCTTGGCGCTGCTTTATCTTCTGCAAAAACAGAACTTGAAACAACCGCACTTACCATAAGTGCAGCAAGAGAAAGCTTTTGAATTTTCAACATTTTGCTTGATCCTTTATAATAGAAACAGAATAGCGAATAGGTTAAATCGGATTGACCAAATTCACAACATTTTTTTAAAAATTAGAGAAATTTTATGCAAAATCAACAAATTTTAGACGATCGCATCGCTGAACTTGAAATGAAAATTGCTTTTCAAGAACAACTTTTAGACGAACTCAACCAAGCATTAGTTCAACAACAGTTTGATATGGATAAAATTCAACTTCAACTCCGCTATCTCGCCGGCAAATTAAAAGATATGCAACCTTCTAATATTGC
>JAGZRY010000499.1 GCA_018381425.1 Haemophilus parainfluenzae | reverse complement strand
AAAGGATGGTTGATGTCTGTTTTTCCACCACAAGCTCATTTTCACTTAATGGCGAAACCAAGCAGTTTTCACTGTAACATTCAGTGTGAATATTGCTTTTATTTGGAAAAATCAGAACAGTTGGGGCAACATGCGCCTTTTATGTCGAAAGACACCATAAAACATTACGTCAAAAACTATATCCAATCTCATGCCGGTAATGTGGTTGAATTTGCTTGGCAAGGGGGGGAGCCGACTCTCTTAGGCTTAGATTTTTATAAACAAGCCGTTGAATATCAGCAGGAATTTGCCCAAGGCAAACAGATCACAAACGCCTTTCAAACCAATGGCATTGCTCTTAATCAGCAATGGGCTGCATTTTTCAAACAACATCATTTTCTCATTGGGCTTTCTATTGACGGTTTAAGTGCTGTGCATAATCGTTATCGTATTTCGGGTAACGGTAATCCCAGTTTTGAAAAAGTCGTAAAAGCGTTAAATCTGCTACAAGAATATGGCGTGGAATTTAACACCTTAACCGTCATTAACGATCAAAACTGGCAAAAAGGAAGAGAAACCTATTTAGCGCTCAAACAGCTTGGTTCAACTTATATGCAGTTTATTCCTATCGTTGAATGTCATGCCCAAACACAATCAATAGCCGATTTCTCGGTACCATCAGAAGGCTACGGGCAGTTTCTCGTGGATATCTTTCATGAATGGTATGCTCATGATGTAGGAAAAGTTTATGTGTCGCAGTTTGATAATTTACTAGGGCAATGGCTCGGTTATCCTTCCACAACTTGCGTTCATCAACCCACTTGTGGTCAATCTCTTGTGGCAGAAGCCAATGGTGATGTATATGCTTGCGACCATTTTGTGTACCCCGAATACAAGGTCGGCAATTTAACTCAGCAACCTTTAACGGAGATTGTGCTTTCCAGTAAACAGCAACAATTCGGTTTAGAAAAATCACAAAAATTGACCGCACTTTGTCGGCGTTGCGAGTTTCGTAAACTCTGTTATGGCGGCTGCCCGAAACATCGTTTTATTTCTCTCGAAAATGAACCTAATCCACATAATTATTTATGTGCCTCTTACCGTTATTTCTTTGAGCAAACGGC
>JAGZRY010000498.1 GCA_018381425.1 Haemophilus parainfluenzae | reverse complement strand
TTTCTAACCAATTTTGTTCTTCTCTAATCGCAATATTTCGGGTTAAAATACGCACTTTCAAACAATCTCTATTTTTTAGGATATTTTTAATATGGCTACATATACTACCAGTGATTTCAAACCAGGTCTAAAATTTATGCAAGACGGTGAGCCTTGTGTGATCGTTGAAAACGAATTCGTTAAACCAGGTAAAGGCCAAGCTTTTACTCGCACTCGTATTCGTAAATTAATTTCAGGCAAAGTATTAGATGTAAACTTCAAATCTGGTACTTCGGTTGAAGCTGCTGATGTTATGGATCTTAACCTGACTTATTCATACAAAGATGATGCATTCTGGTACTTCATGCACCCAGAAACATTTGAACAATACTCTGCTGATGCAAAAGCAGTGGGTGATGCAGAAAAATGGTTATTAGACCAAGCAGATTGTATCGTGACTTTATGGAATGGTGCACCAATCAGCATTACTCCACCAAACTTCGTAGAATTAGAAATCATCGATACAGACCCGGGTCTTAAAGGTGATACTGCAGGTACAGGCGGTAAACCAGCAACATTAAGCACTGGCGCTGTGGTGAAAGTACCTCTTTTCGTTCAAATTGGCGAGGTGATTAAAGTCGATACTCGTTCAGGTGAATACGTTTCTCGTGTGAAATAATCTTTTATAATGAGATAAAAAGAGCGGTCAATATTTAATGAATATTGACCGTTTTTTATTACGTGCTCATTAATTTCAGAAAGATAAAAAATGCGGTTATTTCACCCGCACTTTGATTGATTATTTTGCTTTTGAGTCTTCTAACTCTAAGGAAGGTTTTCTGTCTGAGTTCACACAAATAACTTGCGCAGCCGCATAGAGCGTTGTGTTAGGTTTTAAGCTAATGGTGTATTTCTCTTGTTTTTTCGGTGCGGCACGTAAACCTTCACCCCAGAAATCATCATAAAAATCAGTACGAACTTGGGTTAAATGGTAGTTCTTACAGTTTAAAATTTTATATTGGCGAACAGAACGCGCATAGCGTCTTTTCTCATTTGGATACACATATAAACCTTTATCCAAATTCACCACGGCATCAAAGTGCACTTGGTTTAAATCTTGGTTATC
>JAGZRY010000497.1 GCA_018381425.1 Haemophilus parainfluenzae | reverse complement strand
CCATCTTCTGTGTAAGCAGCCTCTTCAACGTTTCCACCTTCCAACACTTCTACGATTGGAAGGTCAAACTGTTTTGCAAATTCCCAGTCACGCTCATCGTGGGCAGGTACGGCCATAACAGCACCTGTTCCGTAGCTGGCAAGAACATAGTCCGCAATCCAGATTGGAATTTCTTTACCATTGACAGGGTTGACGGCATAAGCACCAGTCCAAACCCCTGTTTTTTCCTTAGCAAGGTCTGTACGAGCCAAGTCTGATTTAAGGCTGGCTTGGTGTTTGTAGTCAGCTACAGCCTCAGCTTGTTCAGGTGTTGTGATGGCATCTACTAGTTCATGCTCAGGAGCCAAAACAGTGAAGGTCGCACCAAAAAGAGTATCTGGACGTGTCGTAAAGACAGTGAATTCCTTGTCTGTTCCTTTTACTTTGAAAGTTACGTTAGCACCAGTTGATTTACCAATCCAGTTGCGTTGCATGTCCTTGATAGACTCTGGCCAGTCAAGGTCATCCAAGTCATTGAGCAAGCGCTCCGCATAGGCAGTGATTTTGAGCATCCATTGACGCATTGGTTTACGAACAACTGGATAGCCACCACGCTCAGATGTTCCATCTGGAAGAACTTCTTCGTTGGCGATAGCTGTTCCCAATTCTTCAACCCAGTTTACTGGCACTTCAGCTTCATAAGCCAAACCTTTTTCGTAAAGCTTAGTGAAGATCCATTGCGTCCACTTGTAGTAGTTTGGATCTGTAGTATTGACTTCACGGTCCCAGTCGTAAGAGAATCCAAGTGCATTGATTTGGCGTTTGAAGTTGGCAATGTTTTCTGCTGTGAATTCCGCTGGGTCATTACCAGTATCCATAGCGTATTGCTCTGCAGGCAAACCAAAGGCATCCCATCCCATTGGGTGAAGGACGTTGTAGCCTTGCGCACGTTTGAAACGGCTAAGGATATCTGTTGCCGTATAACCTTCTGGGTGTCCTACGTGAAGACCCGCTCCAGATGGGTAAGGGAACATGTCAAGCGCATAAAACTTAGGTTTTGAGGCATCTGTTCCTGTCTTAAAAGTGTGATTGTCAGCCCAGTATTTTTGCCACTTAGGCTCGATTTCT
>JAGZRY010000044.1 GCA_018381425.1 Haemophilus parainfluenzae | reverse complement strand
GATAACTAATTTCGCATAATGGTTTTTCGGATTATGTTACAATTCGCAGCGCGGTATAATGGCGCAGCACTGCGCAAGAATTTACACATAATCCGCTATTATGCGAAATTAAGTTATTGATTTTATGGCAGATATTAC
The DNA here is from genome assembly GCA_018381425.1 of Haemophilus parainfluenzae. Classification (GTDB taxonomy): domain Bacteria; phylum Pseudomonadota; class Gammaproteobacteria; order Enterobacterales; family Pasteurellaceae; genus Haemophilus_D; species Haemophilus_D parainfluenzae_O. The sequence goes on along the minus strand of JAGZRY010000044.1, from coordinate 9,564 downwards.
ATTAAGCGACATAACGCCTATACATTTCCTGAATACTGTTAAGTTATTAAAGGCTGATGAATATCGTGTCTATTGCACAATAGATGCGGTAGAAATTAGATTTGAAACTAAGAGATTTTATACACTTGAAGAAACTCAAGCTAGGTTTGATCTTTGTGATCATTTGGCTGCATTTTTAAAAGAGTTAAAGAATTCCACCGTACCAATAGATAAAGATGAATTTATTAAGGCTTTTAGCCCTGTGGCACCAAGGCAATTTTATAGACGGAAAATAAGATAAATTTATGAGTAGTAGTGAAGATTTTTATGACCCTATCGTTGCTATCTATGATAGTGGAGTAGATTACTTAACGAGAGAAAAACATAGATTGGTATCTATTGCAAAGAGTGGATGGAATACATTGTTTCAATTATCATTGAATTATGATGATTTTTCAGAAAATTTAGACATTCCATTCACTAAAGAAGATATTCAATTGGACATGAAAAAAGTATCTGAATTAAAACATAAATTCATAGATATTAGAGAGATTAATTCTAATGAAAATTGGATATATGATTATAATCAAGGCATTAAAGAACTTGATGGTGTTTTACTGAAGTATGCTGAATGGCTGGATAAGGCAGCTTTGGGAATCAAATGATTAGTGAAGAAGAAAAGCTAAATAGAAAAAAATCAGTTCAGTTTGCTATTGATAATAATCGGTTAGAGGGTCTGGAACCTAATAAGATTTTTATAGAAATTGCGAATGATTGGGCTGATGGCAAGCTAACAAATGAAGAATTTGGGAGAAAAGTTTATGAAATACACGGTCTTCAATTCCCACGTTGATGGAAATGGGGTAATTCCTTATATCCTTGTTTATATGGTCTAAACTCATCGCCATTTATAACGATTACATTACCATTTAATAGTTCTCTAATAACCTTAGTTCCGTGTGATTTACCTGCACCGGGTTGCCCTCCAAGTAAAATACCTATTGGCTTTTCTTGTGCTGTTACTCTAGCTTTAGCATTCGTTAAAGCTTTACGCCATACCGCTGGAAATCTCTTTTCCACGTCTTTATCAAAATCATAACCCATAATCCCCCCTTTATATTATAAATACTGTTCTAGTATAGGAAGATTCTTATATTTGCTGTCTATGCTCATAATTTCTTCTGAAAGAGAGTTAAAATCAATATCATCAGGAGAACTGTCATAAATAAAATTATGAATTTCTCCTAGTCTTAATTCATCATCAGAAAATGGAGCTTGTGGATCAATTCTTAATGTTAATGTTGCTTGAGCTTCAGCAACTAAATGAATTAAGCTATCTTTTTGCATTAAAGTACACATAAAATTCCCCCTAAAATTAGTTAAAGATTATTGATTGAACAAAATAGTAGAGCATATCTACTCATCGTTTAATCCTTTTAAAAGCTCATCTAAATCTAGATTGAGCTTATATTTTGCATAATGTAATAATGCAAGTGTGATAATGCCTCTTATTGAAAAAATAATTTAGGAATTAAAGATCAAGATAAATTGAAGAATTAGAACAGAAGTTGTACAATAGATAGAACTTAGACAAGAATCTAAGAAAAATTTAGGTGATTAGCTACCGTAAATTCTTACTTAAAAGTGGTGCTTCGCTGCCTTAATGCGAACCTTAATCGGGCGTAAGCTGCCATAAGTGCTACTTAATATACAAAAAAGCAAGGTTTTATCCTTGCTTTTTTGTTTCTGTATAAAACCTCTAGTGGTTACAAAATACACAAAAAAGTTCGGGAGTTCTGTAACACCCGAACTTTGGTATCAAACTTGATACTTTTTTATATTTATTCTTTTTCTCTATATATAGCCTTTGAAATAAAAGCTTCTTTAGAATTTGGGGCAAGTTTTCCTATCATATCTAGCTTTGCTTCATTAAGATAGTTTTCTATCATAAAGTTAACAACGTCAGTCCATTTAGTCACTTTACCCGTTTTAGCTGTGATCTCAACTGCCACTCTTTCAATTCTCATATGTGTTTCGGCAGGAACACCTAGATTTTTTCGTTTATTCATACTTTTATTCACTCAAATAATGCATCTGTGATTTTATATCATAGCTCACAAAAATATTTTTTTCATTGTGATATATTTCACTTGCTCACAGATGATTTTTGATTTATTTTATTATCACTTGTGATACTGTGAGCGCGTGCGATGGATTACTTTATTGATTGGTTAGAAATAGAGCAGGACTTTGGGGTAGAAATCCCTGAAGGTGTTTTGCTTTCTATTTATGGTGAATATTTAATGGTCGTTACTGAAGGCGGCGAAATTAAAAAAAGTAGAGTAACAGGAAAGTATCGTCATAAAGGCAGTCATTGTGATGAGGTTAAAATTAAAATTTCGGGTTCTATTATTCGTATGGAAGGAAATCCAAGTAGATGGGGTCGAGTAGAAAATGTTTTTGGTTTTGATACTGTAGATAGTTGCGTTTCCTGTTTCAATTCAATTCTTTCCTCTCTTAAATTACCAATCTTTACTCGTTGTACTGAAATTTTTTATCGCCAAGGCGAGGATGGTTCTAAGGTTTCAAAATTTTCTAATGGCGCAATTATTAAACGTTTAGATATTACCACTAATAAAGCTGTTGGTAAGGGTAATGAGCGTACATTTCTAAAAGCCTTATCACAGATGCGTTATAGAAATTCTATTGGCAGACTTCATACAGATGGTTGCACCACGGATTGGCTTAGTAAAAAAGAAAAAGCCAATTTAATTTATCCAAGTTGTTATATAAAACACGAAGAAATGCTAGTTCATTCTTATGACAAGATTAAGCGTAAATTTGGTGAAGAATCAAAAGAGTTTAGATATTTCAGAAGTGTTTATGAGTATTGCAGAGAAAATGGAGTAGTCCGTTTTGAGCAAAAATTAAAATCAAGATATTTGCAGCGTGAAAATTTATGTTATTGGGGTATAAGTGATTTTTCTAAGCTAGAAACCATGCATCAAGGATTTATTGATATGTATAAAAAATTAAATGTTAGTCAAATTAAATTAGAAACCATAGCTGAGCAATTAGTATCGAATGGAGTTGTTGATTCTTTAAGAAAAGCTAACACATCGGCTTTTTATGCTATGCGTTGGTCTTCAGGTGAAGATTTGAGTAATTTGTCTTCCGCAACATTCAAGCGTCATCGAGCAAATCTTAGAAAAATCGGAATTGATATTGCAACTCCATGTGATATTGAAAAATTTCAGGCTGTTCGAGTTATATCTTGTGAAAATATTATCGTAAGACCATTTAAAGTCCCTGATTTTTATCAATTTCCAAGTAACGCTCCTCAGTTACGTTTTGTTGTTTAATAAATAAGTCTTTTCATCATTAATTAGGAGAAATCAATTATGCGTACCGGATTTTATATTGTAGGTATCTTAAAAGGTTATAAATCTTCATCTTTCACTAATCGAGAGACTGGAGAAGTAAAAGATCGTCATAACATGGGGGTTCAATTACAAGAACCTGATGGTTATGGCGGCTATAACACGTCAATTCAAGAAATCAAGATTGATGATCGTTCTATGAATGATGCGTTAAGAAATACGATTAATCGCTTAAAGGATAAGACGGTAATGGTGCTTGTTTATCCTCGTGAATGGGCTATGGAAAATGGCCGTAAAGGTATTACTTATAATTTTGATGAAAGTTCGCTTATTGAAGAATTAAAACAATGAGCGATGAAATAGAAATTACAACTAAGTTTTGTCACCCTTATATGAATTTCGGTGGAGATGGTTGTAATGATGTGATTTTGAAAGTGCCAAAGATAGAGGCAGTAAAACTTCAATCCGTGGCACTTTCAGGAAATGAAAATCAAGGCTTTTCAGTTGGTGATTTTATTCATCATACTGATAGTTTTGGCTTTTCATTTGGTATTGTGCTTATTTTTTACTTAATCGCTAAATCTGTAGGGGCAGTGATAGCAATTTTTAAATAAGCGCATCATTTTAACTCAATATAAGGAGTTTCTTATGTCAGATTTAAAAAAATATCTCATTGCTGCTGTAGCTTTGGGATCTTCCGTTGGCGCTTTTGCTGGTAGTGAATCGGCACAAAAAGTACAAATCGATGTTTCTGGTATGCTTAATCAAGTTGATTTTTCAACGGTGATTGCTGGAATTATCGCAGCAGGCGGTGTATTAATTGGGCCACGTATTGCAAAAATGGGCATTCGCTTTATTTTGGGGCTATTTGGAAAATAATAATAAGGGGATTGATATCCCCTTTTTTCTTTGGATTTCGTATGTTATGGGATTTAGCTTATTTTCTACTGGGTGTAATATGCGGTTGGGTTGTGGTAATTGGATTAAACGATTAATTATTTTAAGTTTGATTCTTAATATTTTGTATTTCCCTTATCAGGTGTATGCGAATCCCGCACTTGCTGCTCGAGTTATTACTCAAGTTTTTGAACGTGTTATAGCAAGACGAGCAGCTGTATCGATTGCGGGCGAAGCTGCCGCAAATGATGCTGCTTTTTTAGCAGCAAATGAGGCAGCAATAGGCATGCGCGCTGCACAAACTTATCGAGCATTAGGCACTGTTGCAGCAAATGATTCAACATTTGCGATAAGTGCTACATCAACATTGCGTCATGCAAAAGATATTTCTTGGGTTGCTTTGGCTTTAACATCTGGGGTGATTACTCTTAGTGATTTAAACGTAGAAAGCAATAGTAAAATTGGGGTCACTTTTGAACCCACTGCTGTTCTTTTATCAGATGGGCGTTATGCAATAAATGTTAATGGAGAAACAAAAATTGTAAAGGCCATGCCTAGTTCCAAATCCCCTGTAATTTATCAGTATTCTAAAGATAAGGTACAGATTTCAGAGGGTAAAGATGATATACATAAATCCGATATATTAGATAATCACTATAAATATTATTACGAGTTAAAAACAGGGGAATATGCTCAATCAAATTCAATTTCGCTATTATCAGAATATGGTGTTCAAGAAGATTATAGTGTTAAAAGTGAGGATAAATATACAGAGATAAGCATTGAAGGTAGTAAATATAGTTATCTAGAATCTCAAACAATTGTAGAAAATAAATATCTAAGACATAAAGTAATTGGGAATACCATTTACGCAGATGTACGTAATACATGGACTTATAAATCTTTATCTTCAAATTTTAATCCTGTTTTAGAAGGAAACACAGGAACGAACACTATTTATTCTTTCAATCAACCTAAGCCATCAGATTATGAGGAGTTTACAAGAACAGATTCAAAATCTATTACAATTGAAATTAATAATGATTTTACTGGTGATACATCAACGGCATTAAAAGAAAAAGAATTAGGTTCAATTAGTGAATTAGATTTAAATCTCTATACTACTCCTTTAACAGCGACACAATTGGCACAGTTATATAACGCATTATTAATGTCAGCAGCGATGCAACCTGATTATTCAGGCATTCCATTTGCCTCATCATATCCAATTACAGCAGCTGAAGTACAACAGGTTTTAAATAAGCTTGGCATTACTCCGACTTATGCAGATCTTTTTACTAAAGCAGGTAAAGGAAATCAAATAGATTTTCCAATGTCCACTCCTAAACCATTACCTAATCCATCACCTAATATACGACCTGATAAGGATGACGATGACGCTGAAGGGGAGCCTGAATATCCTGAACTTGAAGCACCTACCGCAATGCAAATTTTAGAGCCATTTAATCAGTTTTTTCCGCAGCTCAAGAATTTTCATTTAGCCGATCGTGCTGTGCAGTGTCCAACGTGGGAAGGGCATATTGATTATTTAAATATTGATGTTCGATTAGATAAGCATTGCCAATATGTAGAACAAAATAAAGCCGTGATCACTTCCTTGATGCTGCTTATTTGGGGAATTGTCGCATTAAGAATTTTATTGAGTGCATAAGGAATAACAATGGGTAGCTTAATTTTACGTTTATTTAGTGGTTTTCTTGGATTTGCTTTTAAAGGTATTGTTTCAAAATTTTTTGTTTTTTTCGCACTTTTCTTTATTACAACGGAATTTATTCCCGTGGTGATTGAGTTATTTTTGCCAAAAGAGATACCAAATTTAAATGCGTTATTTAGTGGTTTACCTGATTCTATTTGGTATTTTCTATCAATATTGCAAATTCCAACAGGAATAACATTGGTTATTTCGGCAATGTTGGCGCGTTTTATTATTCGTCGTTTACCAATTATTGGCTAGGGAGCATTATGGCTATTTCGGCTTATGTGGGGTTACCTGGACACGGCAAATCTTATGAAGTGGTGAAGTCTGTCATTATTCCCGCCATTGCTTCGGGGCGTAGGGTAATTTCAAATATTTACGGATTAAACAAACAATTAATTGAAGAATATTGCCTATCAAAAGATAAAAAATTGTCGCCTGGTAACTTAGGTGAATTGGTTGTTGTCGATAATGATTTATGCTTAGGCGTTGATTTTTACCCTTACAAGAACGCAATAGATAATAATATTGAAACCTTTTGTAAAGCAGGAGATTTAATCATTATTGATGAAGCGTGGCGATTTTTCCCAAAGAAAGAAAAAATCAATGATAACCACTTTTCATTTTTATCAGAACACCGACATTTTACAGATAGTAACGGAATTTCTTGTGATTTTGTCATTTTGAATCAAGATTTAACCAATTTACAAAAAGAGCTTGTAGAGCGAATTGAAACGACATTTAAAATGACAAAACTGGTTGCCGCAGGGCTAAAAAGTCGTTATCGGGTTGATGTGTTTTCGGGTAATAAATGTTGGAAAACCGCAAAGACGGCAAGTTATCAAGAAAAGTATGATAAGGCTATTTTTCCGCTTTATAAAAGCTATGAAACCGATAATGGACGGGAATTAGTCACAGATAAACGGCAAAACGCATTGAATAAATCCAGTATTAAATATTTTGCTGTGTTTGCCTTACTAATCGTTGGTTTTTCGTTATATAAGCTCATTGGCTTTTTTACGCCACCTGAACAGGACGGGCCAAAAGTAGAGCAGACATTAAACGAAAACAAGGAAGTCGAAGCGATTCCATTAAATAATCAGCCACAACTTCAAATGACGTCGCCATTATCAACGCAATGGCGCATAACAGGGGAGTTGCAGAAATCGGGCAAAGCTTTTGTTATTTTGGCAGATAATCAAGGTAATTTACGGCTAGAGCCGCGTTCTAACTTTAATTTCACTGGGCGAATGTTGGAAGGAATTATTGATAATCAACGGGTTAATTATTATTCTGGAGTAAAACAATGAAATTACAACGTAACATTTTATGCTTTTTTTCCTGTTTTTTGTTTAGCGTGGCGCAGGCAAAAAATGTTGATTTTAAGCTTGAAGCCGTACCGTTACCGAAAGCGGTAGGAATGATTTATGATGAAGTTTTAGAAAAGCCTTATATGCTTGATCCAAAATTGTCAGCAGATACGCGGTTAATCAGCTTTCATACCACAGAAAATCAAGATTTTAACCAGTTCATTACGCGTTATTTTGAGAATATGAACATTAAAGTTTATGAGAAAAATGGCGTAGTTTATCTTGCGCATATTGAGCCAAAACCGCTCAAAATTATTAAACACAGTTTTGTTTATAATCCTGTTCATCGTGATACAGAATATCTTGCGCAGTTTTTACAAGGAGAGGGGCAAGTCTCGGCAAGTGGTGATAAGCTCGTTTATTATGGAACAGCGGAAGATATTGCAAGAATTAAATCAGTTTTAAAATCGGTTGATACGCCAAGCCGTGAAGTCGTTGTAACGGGTTATGTTTTTGAAGTACAGGACATTGCCAAAGAAGGAAGCGGAATTAATTTATTGGCAAAATTGCTATCGGGAAAACTTGGTATCAACATTGGCTACAAACAAAACTATGAAAATTTTATTACGGTTAATGCAGGTAATTTGGATGCAATGATTGAGTTATTTCGCACTGATGAACGCTTTCAAGTCGTTAGTAGCCCAACGTTGCGTGTAAAATCAGGCTCAAAGGGGAATTTTTCAGTAGGTTCTGATGTGCCTGTTTTATCAAATGTTACCTATCAGGACGGCAGACCTATTCAATCGATTGAATATCGTTCTTCTGGTGTGATCTTTGATATACAACCAACGATTAAAAGTAATGCGATAGACTTAAAAATTAATCAACAACTTTCTAATTTTGTGAAGACGGATACGGGCGTAAATCAATCGCCAACACTGATTAAACGCGATATTGTTACTGATGTTACGCTTAAAAGTGGTGATATTGTGGTTTTAGGCGGACTGGCTGAAAACAAATTAACGGAGGGTGAAACAGGTTTTTCATTCTTGCCGAAAGGCTTCTTGACGGGAAAATCTAAATCAAACACTAAGACAGACATTGTAATTTTATTGCAAGTTAAAATGATCTAATTGAATTTCATAAAGTAAAAGCCACAAAGGGTAAAGGAGTTATACTCCTGCGCTTTGTGGCTTTTACTTTATTATGTTTTACTTGAAGAACTAGCTAGACAAGAGTCATTATATTTCTTCAAAAATAGGTATTAACTGCTCCCATTCATCAATAACAGGCAATTTTGAAAGCTTAGTTTTCTGAATCCTATCAGATAAAGATAATCTACTATATGACGTATTTGCGGAACATTGCTTTAATTGAGAAGAGTTTAGTTGGTAATCTGTTTTTTTAAGTATTTCAGTGGTTATAGCTGCATTCATTGTTATAGCACCGTTAGGGTGGGGGTGTTGGGGGGAAATGCTGTGCATTTTCCCCTGACGGTAGGCGCAGCGGCTGCAGCGCCGGTATCAGCGATATTGATTTGAAAAAATGAACATCTTGCGCGTGCTATTTTTCAAAAAATCACCACATTAAATTCGCCCCTGTAAATAACAAATAGATAGTGAATTACTTACAGGACTTAATGCGAAACGCTCGAATACATATTTTATTTAGGCATTTTTCTATAGAACATCACTTTTTTTCTTGCATCAGGGCTTCTGACATAAATAAGCAAAATGTACATAGATAAAACGAACAGAATAAATACAAGAATGCCAAAAAGGGTAAAGCCAGCAGATCCACTTAGATTTTGTATAGACGTAAAAATATGTTCACCCAAGAAACGTAAGATGAAATAAGCACCTATAACGCTGATAATTAATGAGATGATGAAATAAGGCATTAAACTTTCACCATACTTAACGGTAGCTTGGCAACCTCTGCAAACCTTAATACCTCTTTCTGATTCTGTAAAACAGAATGGGCATTTAATAATTTCATTTTTATTATCAGTCATGCTGACTCCTTTCTATCTAACTAAGTTGGAATTATATATAAATGTAGGTTTTTCTATCAAGTTACAAGCTCAGCCTTGAACATAGATAATCTTTACATTTCATTGACATTTTAACCTAACCATTCAATAAAACGATAAAATAGCATGTTACAACGTGTTATTCAGCCTTGTTTTGTCTTGTTTTACTAGTACCTGTGACTTGTGCATAACTGTGTGATTTATTTAATCCGTAGTTTTCGCTAACCGGATAACTAATTTCGCATAATG
>JAGZRY010000496.1 GCA_018381425.1 Haemophilus parainfluenzae | reverse complement strand
TTCAGATAATTCATCCACTGATTTTAAGAAACTTTGAGTCACTTCAGCATTGGTATCAAAATAGCTACGAATCCAAGATGCAACGGCTTCTAAAGATTGTTTATAAAGCTCATTTTGCTGACGAGGCACTGCCATAATCGCTAATTGTAAGCGTAAACGAATGTTTTCACGCAAATAGATATCTTGGTTTGGCGCTAATAATTCTTTGCGATCCGCACCATGTTTCGGTGAAATACGGATAAAGTGATTTAAGAATGAGGTCGCACTTTTTTCTGCATTTTCCGCCCAGTCAGACAGGGAATCTGATAATTTTGTTGCATTTTGATCATCACCGAAATTCACATCTAACACAGGTAACTCATCAACCGTATTAGCTAATTGCGATAATTTTTGCATGACCGAATTTTGATCCACGCCAGCTACGGAGAGAAGTTGTTTCAGATCTTGATTGATTGCGCTACGGATAGCCGCGGATTGTGAGTTATTCACTTTAGCAAGAGTCTCATCAGCGAGTTTTAAGAGTGAAACCGCTGTATCCACGTCATTATCTAACACTAATTTACGCAATGCATTGTTGAGCAAGAAATCAGCTTCTGAGAATAACCAATCAGTAGGTTGTTGAGCATTAGCTTGTGCGCTCACTTTATTGATTTGTGATTGTAAGCCAACTAACTCATGTGATTTGGCATTGATGAGCTCTTCTACTTGTGCAATTTTGTCTTGCGTTGCTTTATTCGCAGACTCTAATTGAGCAAGCTGTGTAGTATCAAATTTTACTTCTTGAGCAGGTGCTGAAACCACCGTTTTATTATTGATTTGAGCTTCAAGTGCGGTCAATTTTTGTTGGAATTCATCCACTTTTTGTTGGCCCAAATAATAACCAGCACCACCCACGCCAAGTGCAATAAGAATAGCCAATAAACTTAATCCCGTACCACTTTTCTTCACAACGGTTTGTGTACGTGGCGCAACAGGCTCGCGATCTTCGGTTTGAATTTCCACTGCATCTGTTTCTTGGATTTCATCTGTCGTTTCAGGGGTTAATTTCTCTTTCGCCATATCTTTTCCTTAGTGAGAAAGGGGAGTTACTTCATTAAGTAAGGTATTAAGTA
>JAGZRY010000495.1 GCA_018381425.1 Haemophilus parainfluenzae | reverse complement strand
TAAAGAGCGGGTGATTTATATGCAGGCATTTCATAAAATTTTTGTCATTCCAGTGCCGGATAAAGGCGATCCGTTGATGGGCATGAAATATAACCGCTTCAGCTTTTATATGTTCGGTAGCCGTAAACAGTTTTCTTTATTGATGACGGGGCTTGTGGTGGAAGGGAAATACACAGAAGCTGAGCTTTTAGGTTGTTATCCTTTGCCGAATCCTCTGCATAATATGCACCTGATTAAAGCCATGCGGGAGTTTTTTACTCAAGAAAACCCTAAGTTTTTAAAACATATCGGTAGATTTTATCGCACACCATGGTTTCGTCCCGGTATTGCTTTTTGTAATAGTTTCAGTTTTATTCGTTTTCCTATTTCCAATCGGAAGAAAATCAATCAAGCCATCGCGGAACAAAAAGTATTTTGGAATGATCTTTCTTACAAACAACAGATGCAACGTTATGATAAAGCTGTTAAAGAACAACAAGAACTTAATGAACAACTGGCTTCAGAAGGCTTAATTAACGAAGTCAATGATGACTGGGAAGAAACCGAAAAATCACCCGCTTTGCAAGATTAATAAACAGGTTAGATTGAAAAGTGCGGTGGAAATTTTAGGTGTTTTAAAAAAACGCCCCTAAAAATGACCGCACTTTTGTTTGAGGCACGCGTTGGGAAACGGAGCCAAAGAGGGGAAATCTATCCCCCTTGGAAAGGCATCCCTTGGGCGATTACCGGCACCCGTAAAGAAAAAGCCCAAATGGAGACTATCGATCCGAGTTCGGTAAAAAGCATTCGCCTAAAAGTGTACCTTGCCGATTATCAAGGATCGGAAGGCAAAATTAGCTCCGAATCTACAACCATTCCAATGAAGTGAGTATCAAATGAGTAAAAATAAAGCATACAAAACACTAAAGTATTCTATCCGTCAATGTAATGAAGAGGAAATCGAAATCCGCAATTCTTTTTTTGACGGTTATCCTCGAGGATTTATTCGGCTCTTATTTATTGGTATTTTCTGTATGAGTTGGTATCAAAATGCCAAATATAAACAACCGCCTTTTTCCTATGAAATCGCTGCAATAAAGGAAGATTTTGTTTGGGCATTTAATCCTGATAAA
>JAGZRY010000043.1 GCA_018381425.1 Haemophilus parainfluenzae | reverse complement strand
TCGAAACCTAAGGTATGGAAAGTGGAAACAATCAATCCTTTGGATTTTTCTTTACCAATGGAATGGGCTACACGCTCTTTCATTTCACGAGCGGCTTTGTTGGTAAAGGTTACGGCGGCGATCTGTTTAGGTAAATAACCACAGTGTTCAATCAAATGAGCAATCTTATTGATGATCACGCGAGTTTTGCCCGAGCCAGCGCCTGCCAGCACCAAGCAAGGCCCACTGACATATTCAACAGCCTGTTGTTGTTGAGGATTGAGTTTCATATCTTAATGCAAATTAATTTGACCACGCATAAGGCAACAATGCGGTATCTAATAAAAATGACAGTGGCAAATCTAAAATAGGTAAGCCCCATTTTTGTGCCATCTCTAAATCATAAGCCGCACCCGCGTAAGGTGTGTATTTCTCCGATGGGTCAATTAATTTCACCACCGTACCACAACCAGTTAACACTAAAAGTGCGGTTAAAATCAGAAGTGTTTTTTTCATTCACGATGTGCTTTTAAGGCTAAATAAACGGCTTCCGGCACCAGTTCTTTCACATCCCCATGATGCAAATAAATTTCTCGAACAATCGTGGAAGACACAAACGCCCATTTTTCTATTGGCGGGAAAAACAAACTATCCACACCATCAGTTAATAAACGGTTTAACGCAGCCAGTTGTAATTCGTATTCGAAATCTGTTGTTGTACGCACACCACGAATAATGGCGGTAATCTTTTTCGCTTTGATTTCATTTGCCAATAAATCAGAGAATCCAAATACTTCCACATTGGGTAAATGCGCGACTGATTGACACACGAGCTCGACGCGTTCTTCCAATGAGAACAATGGCTTTTTACTCGGACTATCCGCCACCGCGACAAAAACTTTCGGAAAAATGACCGCACTTCGCGCAATAATATCTAAATGCCCGTTGGTAATCGGGTCAAACGTGCCAGGGTAAATTATGCTTGTCATTTATGGTTCTCCGAAATATTGGTTAAATAAGGATGAAGCAAATCTAAAAGACGCTGTAATGCGCCACGATTTTCGATTAATACTTCATAGCCTGCATTGCCTAAACGCTGACGTGCTTCTTTTGAATTCAATAACTTATCAATAATCTCCGCTAACGCTTTCTCTGTGGAGTTGATTTGCAATACACCTTGCACTTCTAAGAGCGAGGTAAAGACCTCAGGGAAATTGAAGGTATGCTTTCCACTCACAACGGGTAATTTAAACGCCAAAGGCTCTAGAGGATTATGTCCCCCATGTTTGACCAAACTTCCGCCAACAAACGCAATATCTGAAATACCATACATCAACATCAACTCGCCCATGGTATCACCCAGAATCACTTGGGTATTCTCTGAAGGAATCTCACCTGTTGAACGACGAATAAAGTTAAAGTTGGCTTTTTCAATTAAATCCGCCACAGGATTAAAACGCTCAGGATGACGAGGTACAAGCAATAACAGCAAGTTTGGATGTTTTTTCAGTAACAAATGATGCGCTTGTAAAATGAGTTCTTCTTCTCCTTCGTGCGTACTCGCGGCAATCCAAATCTGACGGTCTTTCGCCCAACTCTCATGAAGCGTTGCAATGTCTTTCAGTAACTCATCACTGACCACAAGATCATATTTAATATTGCCAGTTAATTGAAGGCGATCTTTCTCATAACCTAACTCTAAATAACGCTTTCCACTGATGCTATCTTGCGGTGCAATCAGGCTAATTTGAGAGAACATTCTTTGTAGGCGTTTTTTTACCTTGCCATAACGTCTGGCTGAACGTGCAGAAAGGCGTGCATTGGCGACAATGAAAGGAATATCTCGACGAGCCAAACAATCAATCAAATTTGGCCAAAGTTCCGTTTCAATCACAATGAATACTTTAGGTTGAATAAAATCAATAAAACGATTGATGACACAAGGTAAATCGTAAGGCAAATAACAATGCGCCACGGTTTCCCCAAACGCCGCTTTTACGCGTTCAGAGCCTGTTGGCGTGACCGTTGTAAATGTGATCGGTAAATGCGGGTATTCCTTCTGAATACGTTTTACTAGCGGCGTAGCGGCAATCACTTCACCGACTGATGCCGCATGAATGACGAGCCCATCTTGTGTAGGCTTAGAAAGATTCGCATAAATGCCATATCGCTCGCCTAAACGCTTGCGATAATTAGGAGCCTTAAGACTTCGTAGTAACATGAATAGCAGCACAAAAGGCTGAATTAGATACATCAGGCAGGTATAAAAAAAACGCCACATAAAATAAATTCGGTTATACTTACAAAAACTTCGGCTAGTATAGCAAAAAAAGGATCAAAATATGCCAACAATTAGCGTTGCCATGATTGTCAAAAATGAAGCGGCAGATCTTGCTCAATGTCTTGATACTGTAAAAGATTGGGTAGATGAAATCATTATTGTCGATTCAGGCAGTACTGATAACACCCAAAAAATTGCGGAACAATATGGTGCAAAGTTTTATTCACATTCTGATTGGCCTGGTTTTGGCAAACAACGCCAACGCGCACAACAATATGTCACCAGTGATTATGTTTTGTGGTTAGATGCCGATGAACGTGTCACACCAAAACTGCGTGAATCCATTCAACAAGCGGTTCAACAAGATGCGCCAAATACGGTTTATGATATTCCTCGGGTGAGTGAAGTGTTTGGACGTAAAATTCGTCATTCGGGTTGGTACCCCGATTATGTGGTGCGTTTATATCGCACAAATTATGCAGGATATAATGATTCTCTGGTACATGAAAAAGTGGTTTATCCTGAAAACACGAAAGTACAGAAATTAACTGGAGATCTAGAGCATTTCACTTATAAAAGCATTCATCACTATTTGGTGAAATCTGCGGGCTACGCCAAAGCTTGGGCAGATCAACGCCAAGCTAAAGGTAAAAAAGCAACCTTATGGCAAGGTGTCAGTCATGCCATCGGGTGCTTTGTCAAAATGTACATTTTAAAAGCCGGTTTCTTAGATGGAAAACAAGGTTTTCTGCTTGCGGTACTTTCAGCCCACTCCACCTTTGTGAAGTATGCTGATTTATGGGAAAGAGAGCAGAAATAAATTATTTCAAATATTGTCGATAATAAAAAAGTTGGATTCCTTTGAAATCCAACTTTTTTACATTTAGAAACTTTTACCCACTTCGATAAATACTTGGTTTTTATCGTATGAATAAATCGCCATATTACTTTTCGTTTTACTATACGACCAAGTGACTTTTGGTGTAAAACCAGCATAGTGGAATTGTTCATGCCAAAGAGACACAGATGCACTGTATTCATTGTTGCGCTGTTTCATACCTATAAACGATTGTTCAAGATAATGACGTTTTGCATAACCAAGTGTTGTGCTGGTTGTAATACCGAGTGGCCACTCTTGTCCCCAAGTTAAACGGATACCAATTCGATTGTAAGCATTTGATCTGTCAGCCGCATATTTCTTTGTCAAATCTAATGAAATTGACCAGAATTGGGTTGAGCTAGGAATAAACATCAATGAATTCGTTAAAGAATGCACTGCACCATTGTAATTTAACTTATCAACTTCTTTTCTATAACGTTCATAACCAAAGTTATAAAGTGCAGAATATTTAAAATTTTGGTTTAACCAATATCCCATTGATAAACTCGCACCATAAGTATCAGTGTATTGTTTTAAGCTATCTCCGCCATTTAAACCACCACCATACCAACGCTTGTTAATATATGGTGTCACTTGCACATTAAAACGAGCATCAGAATAACCGTATCCTAAGCCAATATGCCCGATTAAATCATTATATTTTTTATTATCCCAGTAATATCTGGAACTCATACTGCTATCAAAAGCAACGTATTTTCCGTTAGATAAACTCCAACGTTTATCTGCACCAACAGACAAACCAAGACCTTGACCTGTTTGACGAGGCGTATTGTAGGTTACCTCGCCACTACCAACGGCCATCTTAATCCCTTGTTTCGCAGAGTTTGCTAGGTTTTTATCATTTAAAAAAGTTGTTGAAAAAGAGAAATTCCAGTTTTCTTTACTATCAATTACTTCAATAAATTTATCAAATACTGCAACATCTTGAGAGTTTTGAGTCGAAGCACGAAGTCTTTCAAACTGTGTTTTTGCTGCTTCATATTCTTGATTATAGAACAAGGTTTCAGCAAGTGGGTAACGGATGTGACCGAGTTTAAAGCAAAAGATGGCAATAAAGTCTACTTATCCCCAATATTAGATTTATTTAACAATGAGATAGTCTCATATACCCTCAGTTATTCCCCAAACTGGGCGCAGGTGGAGAAGATGTTAAAGCTAGCGGTTAAGCGATTAAATAAAACAAGTGGTAGCATTTTATATTCAAACCAGGGATGGCAATATCAAATGGTAGCTTATCGTCAAATTCTTGCTGAGCACGGCATCATCAACAGTATGTCAAGGAAAGGAAACTGTTTGGATAATGCATCAATTTGACACGCACATACTTCTTCAGTTTTGCCTGCTTCGTTTTCAGCTTCAGTTTCACCGATACATAATAGTGGCACTAAGCCTGCTTCTTTAAGTGCGGAGAATTTTTTCGCGATAAATTCGTCACTTTCTTTATGATAAGTACGACGCTCAGAGTGGCCGATAAACATGACAGATATGAAACGTATCGCAGTTGCAGGTTAATACTAAATTAAAACAAATTAAAAACCGACTTTGTGAATGCAAAGTCGGTTTTTTATATAAGAAAATCACGCTTATTAATAGATAAGCACTCTCCATGAATTCTCCAGTATTCTTTACAGAATACATAAAATCCTAAAAACGATACTCTGATAAGAAAATTATCTGTGTATATTGAATGCACATAACAAAAAAGTGCGGTGAATTTTCACCGCACTTTTAGGATTTATTCATGATGGGAAAATCCCATCATAAACGATTACGCTATTACCATTGGTAACCTACGCCAACTCCGGCACCCACATCACCACTGGTGTTTGCATTACCTTGAAGTTTTAAGATAATCTTACCATTATCACTGATACGAGAGTAACCTACAGCTAAAGCATTTTGACCTTTGAAGGTACCCGCTGCTGCTGCCACCATTGCTTTACCTTGAGTATAAGCTTGTGGTAATGCTGCTGCCGCATTCGCACCTGCAATACCTGCACGCGCTTGTTTGCTGTGTTTGTTTACTTTTCTGTCTAGGCTATCAATAGCGCCAGCTTGACGATTAACAACACTATTTAGGTTATTAACAGTTGTACCTAAACTCGCTACTTTTTCGTTTGTAGCATGTAATTGGCTACCATTTACTGCATCAGTTGAAGTTTCAGAGATCACACCTGGTGCAACATTTTGGATTTGAGCTTCGTTACCTTTATCACCTACAGAAACCACACGTGTGTCTGGACCTGTTTTACCAGCCACAGTTGCTGAAGGATCAATACTATAACTACCAACATTTGCTTTACCAGCTTTCGCACCAGCTCCGATTGCTACTGAGCCTTGAGCTGCTGTTGGAGCGACTTCAGCGCCATTCCCAATCGCAATTGCATCTTTTGCAGCCGCGTTACTATTTCCACCAATCGCAACACTATTTTCACCTGTTGCTTTAGCTGCTGGAACAGTATTTTTGGTATTGGTTTTAAAGTGTTTATTGCCAACAGTTACCGTCATCTTAGTATTAGTATCATCTAACTTACCTTCTACTGTGATGCCTGTACCTTCCTCAGCTTTGAAATCAACTACGTCAGCATTTTTCACTGCAGTTGCTTTTTGGTTATCTGAAGTTGAAACTACCCAACCAAAGTTTTTCGCATCAGCAACAGTTAATACGTTACTATCTTTAGAACCCTCTAAATTCGCTAAGCCGTTAATTGCATCCTTGTATGCAGGCGATTTTTCACCAGCAGTTTGGTCATCATAGTTTTTGGTACCTTTACCAACATTTGTGACAGCTACAGGATCGCCAGCTGTATTAGCAAGTGAATTCGGGTTATTCATTGAGATAATTACGTTAGAAACTGGAGTTAATTCTTTAGCTTTTGCAACATTATCTTCAGTCGTACCTGCCGGATACCATTTATCATTAATTTTCACAGCATCTGCAGGATAATATCCATTTCCACCCGGTTGTAATTTATTGCCATTTTCATCGGTATAAACCGCAGGAAGCGAATTCGGTTTTGTTGGTTCATAGACATCAACATAAAAAGTTGTTTTATCCACGCCAGTAGTTTCATCGCGTTTAGTTATAGCTCTAACTCGAGTTCCATGGCCATCTGCAAAGTTAACTACATCGTTTGGCGTTACTTTTTCGGTGTCTGATACCTCATCAGAGCCAGCTTTACCATCTAAAGTAGACTTACCATTTTGCTGAACATAGAAACCTGATTTATTCACAGTTTGATCTAACTGATCTTTATTTACAGCTTGATCTGGTTGTGTAGCCCAGCCCACATTATTTAACTGAACACCATTTTTCCCTGCGGTAATCTTATCCTTAGATTCTGGTTTAGTGTTATCATAACCAGTGGCAGTAATATTGCCGTTCTCATCATAGGTATAGGAATTACCTTTCTCATACGGATTATTCTCTGTATCAGAGTCAGTTAATTTAGCGCCTTTTTTCACTATTTCTGATGATGGAATTGACTCAGCGTCGTCTTTAGGATTATTGTTTTCATCTACTTGATCTTTCGGGTACCATTTACCATCATTCGCTTTAACTACATCTACATCGACTTTCTTGCCACCTACTTCGACTTCGGCTTTTGTACTTGCGTAGTCAAGAGGTGAATCTACAGAAATGTTTATATTATGAGTACCATTTTTGTTGTCAAATTCACCATCAACATCTACGTTACCCACGCCAACAAAGTTAACAGTATGTCCAATTGATACTGTACCTTTATCTTCACTAGTAGAAGGTGTAGCTACCTTCCAACCAGCATTAACATAACTATTTAGATTTTTGATTGCATCACCCACATTTGTCGCTGTTATAGGTGCTTTGTCGTTACCATTTTCATCTTTATTATAATCACTACCTTCAGCAATAGTTAATGGTTGTGAGAATCCACTTAACGTACCATTTGGATTTAAAGTAACACCCAAAGCATTAGCTGTTTGGTTTGCTGCCGTACCTAAAGTTTTAGCTACTTGGTAAAGTTGTGAACCATTAATTGCATCGGTTGAAGTACTATCAATTTTACCTGCAGCAACGTGTTTGATTTGACGTTCATTATCTTCTGAACCAACGGAAACAAATCGACCTGCTAGGTCGTTCGTGATATGTTTTAAATTACCTTTAAAACCTGAATATGTTAGGTCTCCAACTTTAGCCTGATCTTCTTGTGTGACTGTTGTTTTATCTGCGTCACTACCATAACCTAATACAACAGCGCCATCACGCTTCTCGCCAACTGTAATGCCAGCACCTAATGTTGAAACTTTGTTGCTTGATATTTTAGATTGTCTACCTAAAGAAGCGATATCAGTCCCAGTTAATTCACTTCTTGCACCTACACCAGTTGAACGGTCTCCATCTACCGTTGCTTTATAACCAACAGCAATAGTATCCCCTCCTTTAGCCTTTGATTTACCGCCTAAAGCTGTCGAAAAATATGATTCAGCGTTAGAACCATCACCTACGGCTGTAGAGTTAAAGCCTTGTGATTTAGATTCATTACCTACCGCTACCGTGCCATTAGCGGTAGATTCAGCCTTGTGACCAATTGAAACCGCCTGACTACCGTTCGCATGAGCCTGGTTACCAATTGCTATAGTATCTTGCTCTTCAGCCACAGCATAAGCACCAAGCGCAACTGCAGCACCACCAGTTTTAGCGCCATTTGCACGAGCCATTAAACCAATTGCAACATGACCATTACCACCTACCTCTTTTGTACCTGCTTCAGTTCCACTACCAATTGCAATACCATCATGAGCATAGACTTTTGCACCAGGAATATTTGCCGTTCCATTGTGAGCACCGCCTTTAAACTGGTCGCTTACTCGATCCGGAGAAATAGCCATCCCCCCCAACTGACTTGCATCAAGTTTTACTGTTGGAGAAACATTTTTAGCCGCATCACTTGTAGATACTATTCCAGTGTTTTCAGCTACTTGTGCATCTGATGCAACAGCAATTTGAGACGCACCCGCAACAGCTAAAAGTGCGGTAGAAATTGCGGCTAATTTTACAGATTTTGATTTACCTTTTGCGGACGCTAATTCACCTACAGCAGTCCAAGTTTGGGTGGCATGATTCCAAATTACTTTGAAAATATTGTTCATTTAGGGATCTCCTAGTATTAAGTAGATAACAGCAACCTTCGCTGTTGAACATTACAAATAGATAAACAACTTTGTTTATCAGATTAACGTCTTTTATAACAAATCTGTCTATAAAAGATACCATTTAAATCTCGCGCGGATTCTACAAGCAATAACAATAAATGAAAAGAGTCTTTACCAAACTTTACAATCTTTACATTGTAAATTATTGACTTTACATTGAATCTCTGTGAATAACGGATAACTTTATAACGTAAGTGCGGTAAAATCTGCTCCGACCACACTTTTATAACATGAGAGAAAAATATGCTATCAAAAGAACGTTTATCCCAACTTGCCGAAATGGAAAGTATTTTAGATGAAGCAAATGGCTTTCTTGCCGAGGCAGAACAGTTTTTGGAAAAATGGCAGGCGTTTTTGCCTAAAATGAAACGCCTAGAACATTATTACTTCGAAGGCGATTGGCGAGAAGATTTCGAGGCTTATGAAAATGGCGAAGTACCAAAGGACCAACCTTGTGGCGTACTTTCTGAAGATTTAGTTTTTAACGCCAGTGTTGCGCAACAGGGCTTGGCGGTTGAGTATTTGAAAGTAGTGACGAAAATTCTCGATCAAACGAATGAACAGTAATTAGAGATACAGTTTGCTTGAATTCATAAACAAAGTGCGGTGAAAATTCACCGCACTTTTTTTGTTATTCTAATTAACTAAAAATTAATTTTTCGCTGCTGCCGCTGCTTTTACAATTACTGCAAATGCTGGGGCTTTTAATGATGCGCCACCCACTAATGCACCGTCGATATCTGGCTGAGTAAATAATTCAGCTGCATTTGCATCATTTACAGAACCACCGTATTGGATAATTACTTGGTCTGCCACGGCTTGTGATTTTGCTGCAATGTGACCGCGGATAAATGCATGAACTGCTTGTGCTTGTGCTGGAGTCGCAGATTTACCAGTACCAATCGCCCAGATTGGTTCATATGCGATCACTGCACCGTTAAATGCTTCTACACCTAATGCGTTGATCACCGCATCAATTTGACGTGCGCACACTTCTTCTGTTTTGCCTGCTTCGTTTTCAGCTTCAGTTTCACCGATACATAATACTGGTACTAAACCAGCTTCTTTTAATGCACCAAATTTTTTCGCTACGAATTCGTCGCTTTCTTTGTGGTAAGTACGACGCTCAGAGTGGCCAATAATGATATATTTTGCACCAAAATCTTTTAACATTTCGCTAGAAATATCACCAGTAAATGCACCTTTCACATTGATATCTACGTTTTGTGCACCTAATTGAATCACACTTTTACCGCCACAGCTGCAACCACAACCAGAAAGCGCTGCTTCAGCCGTACCTAAATACATCACAGGTGGGGCAATTGCTACATCACAACCTGTTACATCATGTAATTCTGCTTTTAATCCTTCGATTAATTCTTTGGTGAACGCTTTGGAACCGTTTAATTTCCAGTTACCCATTACT
>JAGZRY010000494.1 GCA_018381425.1 Haemophilus parainfluenzae | reverse complement strand
CATGCCATCAAAAATTCTGATGGCCATACTCATCATCTATTTTCCTGTAACAGCAGCTTGTTACGATGGATTACGCAATACACCTCAAGCTTGGCTCGATCTCGCCAAAACGTTCAAACCTTCCCCTTTGCGTTTATTAGTCAAAGTACGCTTGCCTGCCGCATTGCCTGCATTTGCATCAGGCTTTCGCATTGCCGTTTCAGTTGCCCCGATTGGCGCCGTAATCGGAGAATGGGTCGGTTCATCAGAAGGGCTGGGCTATTTAATGATCCACGCCAATGCTCGTATGCAGGTGGATTTAATGTTCGCTGCGTTGCTGATCTTAGTCGCGATTTCACTTTTATTATATTTCAGCATCGATTGGCTACTACGCCGTTTTATTTGGCACGTTTAACACTTCATGACACAAGGAGACAAAAATGAAGAAAATCATCCGTTATTTCAGTCTTTTAATTGGACTCACCGCCAGTTTTACCAGCTTAGCAAAAGAGAAAATCAGCTTAATGCTTGATTGGTATGTGAATCCTGACCACGCAGCAATCATCGTTGCTCAGCAAAAAGGCTTTTTTGAAAAAAATAACTTAGAGGTCGAGATTATCGAACCGGCTGATCCATCGTTACCGCCTAAATTAGTTGCTGCTGGGAAAGTGGATTTAGCCATTAATTATCAACCTCAACTTTATCAACAAGTTGCAGAAGGATTACCTTTAGTGCGTGTCGGCTCTCTGATTTCCAGCCCATTAAATAGCGTTGTGGTGCTTAAAAATAGCAACATCAAAACACTGGCTGATCTGAAAGGGAAAAAAGTGGGCTATTCAGTTAGTGGTTTTGAAGATGTATTACTCGATACCATGCTCAACGCCATCGGGCTCAGTAATCAAGACGTAAAATTGGTGAACGTGAATTGGTCACTTTCCCCTTCTCTTTTAACAGGACAAGTCGATGCGGTCATCGGAGCATTTCGTAATTTCGAACTGAATCAGATCCATTTGGAAAAACAAGAAGGCGTGGCATTTTTTCCTGAAGAATATGGTGTGCCGGCTTATGATGAATTGATTGTAGTTGCTAACAAAAACAGTCTTGCTTCTAAAAAAATTTCCGATTTTTTGACCGCACTT
>JAGZRY010000493.1 GCA_018381425.1 Haemophilus parainfluenzae | reverse complement strand
GACAAAATCACTTTTAATGATTTAGGCTTGCCTGAATTCATTCTAAAAGCCGTTTCTGACCTTGGTTTTGAAACACCTTCGCCAATCCAACAAGCTTGTATTCCTGCTCTTTTAGAAGGCAGAGATGTACTTGGTATGGCACAAACCGGTAGTGGTAAAACTGCCGCATTCTCTTTACCTATTTTGGCGAAAATTGATCCTGCCGCAAAACATCCACAATTATTGGTGATGGCGCCAACGCGTGAACTAGCAATTCAAGTTGCTGATGCTTGCGAACATTTCATGAAATATGCCAAAGGCATCAATATCGTGACCCTTTATGGTGGTCAACGTTATGACATCCAATTACGTGCATTAAAACAAGGTGCACAAGTTGTTGTGGGGACACCAGGCCGTATTTTGGATCACATCCGTCGTAACACATTAAATCTATCTGAATTAAAAGCAATCGTACTTGATGAAGCAGATGAAATGCTTCGTATGGGCTTTATTGATGATGTAGAAACCATTATGGCTGAATTACCGGAAGAGCACCAAACTGCCCTTTTCTCAGCAACCATGCCTGAGCCAATTCGTCGTATTACCAAACGCTTCATGAACAATCCGCAAGAAGTGAAAATCAAAGTAAATAACGATAACGCGCCAGATATTGAACAAAATTGTTGGTATGTTCAAGGTTTCCGTAAAAATGATGCGTTATTACGCTTCTTAGAAGTGGAAGATTTTGATGCGGCAATCATTTTTACCCGTACTAAAACGGGCACACTTGATGTGACTGAATTATTAGAAAAACATGGCTTCCGTGCTGCGGCATTAAACGGTGATATGACTCAGCAATTACGTGAGCAAACCTTAGATCGCTTACGTAATGGTAGCCTTGATATTGTGGTTGCAACTGATGTTGCTGCGCGCGGTATCGATATTGAACGAATCAGTCTTGTGGTGAACTATGACATTCCACTTGATGCAGAGTCGTACGTTCACCGTATCGGCCGTACTGGTCGTGCAGGTCGTTCTGGTCGTGCATTGTTATTCGTTGAACCACGTGAACGCCGTTTACTTCGTAATATCGAACACTTGATGAAAAAACCAATCAATGAAGTTGAATTGCCAAATCATGAAGTGTTACAAGC
>JAGZRY010000492.1 GCA_018381425.1 Haemophilus parainfluenzae | reverse complement strand
AGACAAGTATTACATCACCTGTGTGATCACTTCAGAGATATGTCAAAATGCCCCTGTAGGCAGAGCCTAGACAAGAGTCTCATCACCTGGGTGATCAGTGCAGAGTTATGTCACAATGCCTCCCTTTGGCAGAGCCTAGACAAAGTTAAATCACCTGGGTGATTAGGGCAGTGATATGTCACAATGCCACCTGTAAGCAGATCCCAGACACTAGTGGCATAACCTCGGTTATCAGTGCAGACATATGTCTCAAAACACCCTGTCGGGGAAGCCTATTCAAGAGTTACATAATATCGGTGATCTGTGCAGTGATATGTTAACATGCCCCTGAAGGCAGAGCCTAGACAAGAGTTACATCACCAGGGTGATCCGTGCAGAGGTATCTCACAATAACCCTGTAAGCAGAGCCAAGGCAACAGTTACATCACCTGCGAGATAAGTGCAGAGATATGTCATAAATCTCAAAGAAGGCAAAGCCTAGACAAGTTTTACATCTCCTCAGCCAGCAGTGCAGCGATATTTCCCAATGTCCCTCTAGGCAGAGCTTAGACAAGAGTCACATGTCCTGGGTGATCAGTGCAGAGATAAGTAACAATGCCTCCATAGGAAGAGCCTAGACAACAGTTACCTAACCCAGCTGATCCAAACAGAGTGACGTCACAACGCCCTCTTTAGGCACAGAGTAGAAAACCGTTACATCACCTGGGTGATCATCGCAGAGATATGTCACAACGCCCCCTGTAGGCAGAGCATAGAGAAGAGTTGCACCACCTGGGTAATCAGTGCAGAGATATGTCACAATTTGCCCTGTAGTCAGAGCATAGAGAAACGTTGCATCACCTGGGTGATCAGTGCAGAGATATGTCACAATGTCACTTTTGGCAGAGCCTAGACAAGAGTCCCATCACCTGGGTGATCAGTGCAGAAATATGTCATGATGCCCCCTAGGCAGATCCAAAACAAGAGTTACATCACCTCGGTGAACAGTGAAGAGACAGGTCACAATGCCACCGTAGGCAGAGCCTAGACAAAAGTCCCATCACCTGGGTGGTCAGTGCAGAGATAGGTCACAATGCCCCCATACACAGATCCTATAAAATAGTCTCATCACCTGCACTACAGCCTGTGTGACAGAGG
>JAGZRY010000491.1 GCA_018381425.1 Haemophilus parainfluenzae | reverse complement strand
AAGAACCTGTAATTTAAATTCGATTGTGTAGTGTTTACCCATAAAAAATCTGCACCTCAATTGTTGGTTTGTTGAGTCCAACTTTTGGGGTGCAGATCATTTTAACCGCACTTTCATGAAAAAAAGAGATAACCATCTTAATGATTATCTCTTTCATTCTAATTGAAATTATTTACCCCAAACTTCTTCCACGATACTACGGATAAAGTCGAGTTTCTTCCATTGTTGTTCTTCGGTCAGGATATTACCCTCTTCCGTTGAAGCAAAACCACATTGTGGGCTTAAGCAAAGTTGATTGATATCCACATATTGCGCTGCTTCTTTAATACGGGCAATAATTTCATCACGGTTTTCTAACTCGCCCGATTTAGAAGTAATCAATCCTAACACCACTTGTTGATTTTTAATAAAGCGTAAAGGTTTGAAATCACCTGCACGATCACTGTCGTACTCTAAGAAGAAACCATCCACATTACAGTGGCCAAATAAGGTTTCTGCGATAGGCTCATAACCACCTGCTGAGAACCAAGTTGAACGGAAATTACCACGACAAATATGCATCGTAATCGCTAAATCAGCTGGTTTCGCTGCCACGATTTTATTTAACATATACACATAATCTTTGGCGATTTGATCTAAATCTAAACCACGATCTGTATAGGTTTTACGCTTATCTTCCGCACAGAATTCGCCCCAACTTGTATCATCCAACTGTAAGTTACGGCAGCCTAATTTATAGAAGATATTCATTGCATCAATATAAGCATCAGCAATATCATCTAATAACAATTGATTGTTATCTTTATAACGTTCAATCGGCTGATAATCTGTGGCACGTACGGTACAAATTAAATGCAGCATAGACGGAGAAGGAATTGTTAATTTAACTTCAGTCTCCCCTGCCATTTTTTGTAATGAGCGATAATGTTCAACAAACGGATGGCTCTCTGAAAAACCGATCTTATCTACAATTTTTAATGTTTTTGGACGTACATTATCGTGTTTAAATTGCACTGAGAATTTTTCAGCATCCACTTCTTTCACGCCATCTAATGCGGCTAAGAAATCTAAATGCCAAAAAGTACGACGAAATTCACCATCAGTCACCGCATGTAATCCGACATTTTTTTGATGCTC
>JAGZRY010000490.1 GCA_018381425.1 Haemophilus parainfluenzae | reverse complement strand
TAAAAGATGCAGAGTTTTCTAAATTAATTAATAGTTATTAGTTTTAGACTATCTTTTATGTGATATTGTATTTCCTATCTTATAAAAATTAAATGGCAGTAAAAGTCTTGTGATGTAAGATGAAGTTTAATAAAAATAGGTTATTGTTTAATTAAATTTAATAAAAACTATATGGTTCTTTTGATATCACTCTTTTATTCTGGTTTAATTTTTCTATTGAGCCAGAAGACTTACTTGTTTCAGAAGTATTACCTAAGCCTTGCTTGTCTGGAAGTGTGAAAGAAGATTTAATTTCTTGCGTAAGTAAAGAGCTATGCTGGACTCAAAAAAGTTGAATTTGAATTATAACGTATCAATCCAACAAGAAAATCAAAAGATAAGAAAGTATCTAATTTCGTATCAAAAAATGGGCATTCTCTTACAAGTGTATTAGTAGGGATGTTTAGCGGTAAGTAAAATGATGATATGGATTTTTTAAATCTATCCGGCAGGACTTCGAGTGGATAATGGAATGGATTTAGAAACCAATTTACCGAAATCCATAAAAAATAATAAAATATTGACCGCACTTAGATTGTAAAGTGCGGTTTTTTGTTCTTTTAAAAGTTAGCAAGCATCCATGCTTACTGATAGTTACGCCTCTAAAAGTGCGGTCAATTCTGCAAAAGTTTATCAAAACACACTTTTCCTGATTCCACACAACAAACCTTGGCGCAGTCCATTAAAACCTCGCCCAATTATTCGAGGTACACAAGTTGCCCATGTTACAGGCCCCGAAGGGGAAGAAATCTATTGTGATGAGTGGGGAAGAGTAAAACTGCAATTTCCTTGGGATAGATTAGGCAACTTTGATGAGCATAGCTCTTGTTGGGTGCGTGTGGTGCAAGGTTGGGCGGGCGCACAATACGGTAATATGATGATTCCGCGCATTGGTCATGAAGTGCTGGTGAAATATCTAAATGGTGACCCGGACCAACCGATTGTGGTAGGGCGTACCTATCACAGTACCACAGAGCCCCCTTACGAGCTTCCCAAACATAAAACCCGCATGACGATAAAATCCAAAACCCATAAAGGCAATGGTTTTAACGAATTGCGTTTTGAAGATGAAATGGGTCGTGAAGAAGTCTTTATTCATGCAGAG
>JAGZRY010000042.1 GCA_018381425.1 Haemophilus parainfluenzae | reverse complement strand
AGCACCGGCTCCAATAATGATATTTTCTGAATAATGAGACATAGCTTATTGTGAGGTTTGTCCTTTTTCAAAATAGTCTATCATTTTGATTCGTTGGATGACAGTACGGCGATCCACGGCAGCATTACCAGAATCTAATAATTGCTGCCAATAAGCTTTGGCTTTTTCAGCTTCATGATTTTTAAAGGCTTCGGTCGCCAATAATGTCATTACTGATATTTCATGTTTATCTTGTTTTAACGCCTCATCCATTATTTGCTGGATTTGTGGTGTGATGTTTTGACCGGCTTGATAATAAAGTGCGGTCGCTTTTAGGCCTAAAATAGCGGGAGTTGTGCCTGAAATTTTTTCTGCATTGCTATAGGCGATGAGCGCATGATCAAATTCATCATTTTGCATGTAGGCATCACCTAGCTGAGCCCAAAGCTCAGGGTTATTTACATCTTCTCGAATTTTATTTTGAATTTTGAGCACCATATCTTCTTTTTGATGCACCATTGATGTATCTGTTTTTTTATTGGCAAGCTCAAGCATCTCTTTTTCGCCTTGTTGAACACGTTCAAAACGATCAAGGGAGAAGTAATAACTTAAGGGAAGAATTAATAAAATAGCAAAGACCCAAATGGCGGATTTGGTTTCAAATTTGACCGCACTTTTTTCTTCTTTAGGGGCAGTATGAAGTTGATTTTCGAGTTGTTTTGACTCGCCTTCTGATTTTTTAGTAGAAAATAAAATTAACGCAAAAGCCCCAATTAATAACAAAATAGGCAATAGCCAGAGTAGTGCTGTATTCCATTGGAAAGGTGGCTTATAGTTTACGAAATTACCGAAACGAGCTGTCATCGTGTCGATAATTTGCTGATTCGTTTTTCCTTCATCCACCATTTTATAGACTTCAATACGTAAGTCATAAGCAATTGGTGAATTGGACTCAACTAAGTTTTGATTCTGACATTGTGGGCAACGTAAGGATTTCGCCAGTTCAACAGCACGAGTGCGATCGGTTTGGTTTTTAAACGCATAGGTATCCACCATTTCTGCGTGAGCAAAAAGGGCGAAAGTCAGTAAAAGTGCGGTCAGAAATCGGGTTAATTTTTTCATTTTACTTTTTAGTTAATTCATCAAGTTTTGGTTTGATCTCAGTGAGCCATGTCTCTCTATCCATATAGCCAGAATGACGATAACGGATCATGCCGTGCTCATCGACAACATAGGTTTCTGGTGCGCCATCTACGCCTAATTGCATCGCAAATTCACCACGGCTATCGTCAATAGTGAGTATAAATGGATTGCCCATGCGTTCGAGCATTGCAATACCGTTTTGTGGTTTGTCACGATAGTCGATGCCCACAATTGGCACTTCTTTTGAAATTTCCATCAAAAGAGGGTGTTCCTGTTGGCAATAGCCACACCAACTTCCCCACACGTTAAGTAGGAACGGTTTTTGGGGAAAATCTCTTGGGCTGACAATTTGACTCGGTTCAAGTAGATTTGCTTGATAGAATTCTGGCACAGGCTTATCAATGAGTGCTGAGGCAATTTGTTTTGGATCTTTGTGTAAGCCAACAAAAAGCAGTAAGCAAATACTCAATAACAAAATCAGCGGTAAAAACAAAATAAACTTTTTATTCATCACGTTTTTCTCTTCAAATTGATGGCTGAACATAATGCGCCAAGTGCCATTAAAATGCCCCCGAGCCATAACCAGCGAATAAGCGGTTTGTAATGCAATCGGAATGTGAACTCGCCTTTGCCTAAGTTATCACCCATAACAATGTATAAATCGCCCCAAAAGCCAGCATCTAACCCTACTTCACTCATGGTCATAGTTCGAACATCATAATAACGGCGTTCCGGTACAATTTCAGCGTACGGTTTGCCTTGTTTTGACACGCTAACGAAAGCGACTTCGGCGGTAAAGTTTGGCCCAATTTCATTGGAAAAACGATCGTAGTGGAATTCAAATTGACCTAATTGTTGGCTTTGTTGTGGTGCAAGTCTAACACCTAACTCACTGCCAAAGTAACTACTCATTACGGTACCCATTGTGGCAATCGCCACGCCGCAGTGTGCAAGAATCATTCCAAAATAGGCAAGTCTTACTTTTGTCCAATTTTGCCATAAGGTGACGAATAATACCCAAATAGCGAGGGTGAGTAATACATAAGCAAAGAAATGGAAACGTAACGCACTGTCATTTTGTAACGCGTTCCAAATCATGCCATAAGCAATTACTGCAGCGGGAATAAGTAATAACAGAAGTTTGAAAAAGCGTTTTTTGTCTGATTTAAACCAGTTTAAGCAAAGTGTACCCGCCATGGCAAAAATTACTAACGTGAGCAAGGGCAAGAAAATACTATTAAAGTAAGGGGCCCCCACAGAAATACTTCCCCAATTCATGGCTTGGAATAGCATTGGATAGAAAGTGCCTAAGAAGGTACTGACGGTTGCGACGGTCAATACGATATTTAAACCTAAAATAGCCCCAGTTTTAGAAATGAGTGGAAATTTGACCGCACTTTCATTGGTATTTGTGCGTAGGGCAAATAAACTGAGTGAGCCGACAGTCAATAAGAAGAAAATAAGTAATAGTACATAACCACGGGAGCTATCTAAAGCAAAAGCATGAACAGAGGTTAATGCACCTGAACGGACAATAAATGTGCCTAATACACTAAATGCAAAAGTGAGTAGGGAAAAGAGTGTTGTCCAGTAGCTAAACATGCCTTGTCTTTCAGTCACCATTAAGCTGTGTAAAAGTGCAAGTCCTAATAACCATGGCATAAGTGAGGCGTTTTCTACAGGGTCCCAGAACCACCAGCCACCCCAGCCTAATTCGTAATATGCCCACCAGGCACCGAGAACGATCCCTAACGTTAAGAATAACCAAGAAACGAGAACCCAAGCTCGCATCGCACGCGCAATTACTTGTGCAGAACGATTAAAGATTAAGGATGAAATTGATATGGCAAAGTTAACAGCAAAGCCCACATAACCCACATATAAAAGCGGCGGATGGAAAATTAAGCCAATATCTTGCAGCATTGGATTGAGATCTCGCCCTTCTGCAGGGGCAGGAAAAGCACGTCCAAATGGATTGGAGTAGAATAAAATGAAAATAGCAAACCCAAGACAAATTAAGCCGAGTAAAGAAAGGGTTTGTGCAGAAAAAGTGCGGTCATTTTTGCGAGAGAAAAAGGCAAAAGCCACTAACCAAAGACTTAATGTGAAAAGCCAAAATAAAATAGAGCCTTCATGTCCGCCCCAGGTGGCGGCGACTTTAAAAAATGTCGGGAGTTGAGAATTGGAGTGCGCTGCCACGTATTCCAAAGTGAAGTCATCTGTTGCAAAAGAGTAGGCAAGAATACCGATTGAAACGCTCGTAAAAATACCGAAACAATAACTTAATCCCCAAGCTGTGTTGGTGAGAGAGGGTTTATTTCGCCAAATACCTATTTGCGGCACGATGGAAAGTAAGATCGCCGCGGTGGTAGCAAAGAGTAATGAGAGAAATCCGAGTTCGGGAAGCATAGTATTCTTCAGTATTATATTAAGGGTTGTATTTTACAAAATAAGGTTAATTTTAAGCATGAAAAACATACGTAAAATTAACCGCACTTTATTCTTCTAAATAAACAAAAGGCGTATTGTATACGCCTTTTGATTAAATAAGAAGTTTATCCTTACGCAACGGTAAGTTGTCCGCCGTACAAGATGAAGTAACGTAAGCAGAGAACCCCGATTAAGTCGAAGATTGACACAAGGATAATAAAGTTCTTGTTGTATTTTAAGTTGTCTTTTACTGCAAGGTTCGCAAGTAGAGGAATGATGATACCAATTAAGAATACCCCAATCCAGAACACTGCACCCCAGAAGCCGGAAAGTGCATTGTGTAATGCAACCACTTTCTGACCACCACCGAAGTGTAGACCAACAAAGAAACAGATTAATAAACCAAGTTCAGTCACCATAATTGGCACTTCAAATTTATGAATGAAGTGTGATTCATGGCTATCACCCTTTAATTTACCTGCAATGAGGATAAATAAGAAGGTTGCTGCGATACCTGAAGAGGTACCAGAAGCCAGGAATAACGCTGGTAGAACAGGGTTATTCAACATTGGGTAACTGATCAATGCTGAAAGTAAGAAACCAGTATAAGCCCCTAGCACAGCGGCTAAGATGAAGAGAATAACTTCTACAGGACCAGTTAAACGTTCTAATACATTGATAATTTTACCGACGAAGCCGAGTTTTGGCATAAAACGTTGAATGAACGCCATGATATCTTCTTTGAAGATAACCGCACACCAACATACCAAGAACAGCATATAAACTTGGAATAACATTACCCCCATAGACATTACAGAGTTGAATTGATAGTTAAACATCAATTTCCAGAATGTCCAAGGACGTGCCAAGTGGAAAATTAACAGGGTTAAACCAATTAATGTTGGCACAGAACCTAAAACGGCGGCCGCTCGGATAATCCAGTTTTTGCTAGGATTTTCTAATTTGTGACTACGTTTATAAGCAATCGCTAATTGTACCGCACCGGAAGAAATACCAAGTAAGAACAAATAGATAGCGATTGTTGAATCCCACACCAAATTAGGTGTGTGAAACGGAACAGGATAATCTAATGTCATCTTCTTGGCTCCCCGTGTTGGAATGGAATATGGTAAAGATTTGGTTGAGTACCTAATTCCACTTTAGTGCGATAAACCGGATTTTCTTTCACTTTGCGGGAAACTGCACTGCTTGGATCATTCATATCACCAAAGGTTAATGCTTTGGTTGGACAAGCTTCTACGCAAGCAGGTTGTTTGCCAGCTGCTAAGTTTGTATCGCGACAGAAGTTACATTTATCCGCAGTACGGTGTACTGGGTGAATGAAACGTACGCGGTAAGGACAAACTGCAACACAGTATTGGCAACCTACACAAAGATCTTTATGCACATCGACGATACCTGTTTCAGGATCAATAAATGATGCACCGGTCGGACAAACTGCCACGCAAGGGGCGTTTGTACAATGTTGGCAAGATTGACGGAAAAACTCGTATTCTTGATTTGGGAATTCGCCGTAAGGTTCACTACGGAGAATTTCCAAACGTGAAACGCCTTCAGGAACGTGGTTTGTTTCACGACAAGCATCCATACAAGCGGTACAGCCGATACAAGCTGTTTCGTCGTGTACCATTGCATAGCGTTTCGGTTTATCCGCCTTTTCCTCTTTCGCTAAAGAGGTAACTGATGTCCCCGTCATAAGGATTAATGCCCCCATGCCGGAAACAAAGTTTCGGCGTGAACAAGCTGTCATTATTTATCCTTTTGTTCGGTTGATTGCGTTTGTGATTGTGTGTCTTTTGCCGCTTTGCGTTTTTGTTGTTCGCCGTGGCAATCTACACAAAGTTTCACACGATTTTTCGGTTGAATACCTTTCATCGCATCATCTTTCGGGTGTAATGTGTGGCAGCTTGCACAAGGCAATTTCATTGCGTGAACA
This sequence comes from Haemophilus parainfluenzae, assembly GCA_018381425.1. Taxonomy (GTDB): domain Bacteria; phylum Pseudomonadota; class Gammaproteobacteria; order Enterobacterales; family Pasteurellaceae; genus Haemophilus_D; species Haemophilus_D parainfluenzae_O. The sequence goes on along the minus strand of JAGZRY010000042.1, from coordinate 4,568 downwards.
TCGTGCGCCCAAAGTTTTTCACGAAGTTTTGCAGGTTGGTGACAAGCAAAACAAACTTGGTTTTGTTCTTGCGCGGTATACATTGGTTTTTTATCACCAAAGATATCGCCATCAAAACGCATCACATCTTTTGCACCACGACGGTGATCTTCCGAAATATTACCGTGACAGTTTACACAGTTAATCGGTTTACCTGTGTTAGGGCTTTTTTGATTTAAGTGTGCGCCGTGGAATTTACCAAAGTGTAATTCACCACCAGATTGATCTAAAGTTTGGTTTTTATCAACTTGGTCAAATTTGTGACATTTCGCACAATATTGGTTTGGGTCACGTTGGTTATCCAATTGTGGCTCATAAGTGAGTTGAGAGGCAGGTGTTTTTGCCATATCTTCCGCACTTGCAGCCATTGGCATTGCCGCAAGCATTGCAAGCAATGCGAGGGATTTTGCCGATTTGCTGATTAAAGAAGTTAAATTCATTCTGATTACCTCAAATATATGGTTAAAAATGACCGCACTTCGACACTTTAGTTACAAAGTGCGGTTCTTTTTTTATTGTTTTGTTGCGGTATCTTCAGCTAATTTGCCATTGGCTTTCGCTTCTTTTACCCATTGAGGTACAACAGTTTCTAAGAATTCTTTTTTCGCTTTACGTTCTTTCTCGATATCAATACCCATTACTTTCCATGCTTTATCAGCTGTAGAAATATCTGGTACTTCAACCGGAGTTTTCACGCCATGTTTAGTTAAGATTGCTGCAAGTTTAGCGCGTGCATCCGCTGCTTTGTCTATACCAGAACCTAATACGCGAAGCATTACATCAGGTGCGTGCATGTGACCACCGTGGCTTGCTGCTGTGTAGTCCCAACGCCATTGAGCGTGACGGATATCCATTAAAACAGGTTCCATTTCTTCTTTAGTTGCACCTGCATCCCATGCCGCTTTCGCTTCAAAGTGAGCACGAACAAGTTGATCTTCTAAACGACCCATTACATCTTTCACTTCTTTTTTACGTGAAGCAACGATGTCTTTAAGTTTTTCTTTGCTTTGATCGTGACAGTTTGCACAAGTGGTATCAAATGCATCGAATGGGTTTTGGATTTGGTGGTCGGTGTAAACTTTACCGTCTTTACCTTGTACTTTAGGCATGTGACAGTCGATACAAGTTACGCCGTTTTTACCGTGCATACCTAAAGACCAAATTTCAAAGTCAGGGTGTTGCGCTTTTAACATTGGTGCTTTAGAAAGAGAGTGAGTCCAGTCACTGAAGCCGATATCATCATAGTATTTTTCGATGTCATCAACAGTTTGACCGTTATCCCAAGGGAAGGTTACTTGTTTTAAGTCGCCCGCGAAGTAGTATTCAACGTGACAGTTTGCACAGATTTCAGCACGTTTTTCAGTGCGAGCAGCTGTGTTAAAGCTTAAGTTAGCTTGTTCTTTACCTTCAGCTTTTGCTTTTGCTTGAAGTGCATTATTTAAGTGATCTAATGCACGAAGAACGTGTGGACGAGCAATACGTAATGCTGGTTTGCCTTCGGCAAAGTCTTTTGATGTAGTATCGTGACAGTCTGCACAACCGATTGAGTTGACCACTTCAGGTCCACCTTTAGCCCATTTGGCACCAAAGTAACCATCTTCACCCCATTCTGCAATTAAACGAGGAACGTCTGGACCTTTACAAGTCCAACATGCCATTGGTTGTGGGCCATCATTTGCATTTTTGGGCGCACCAGTACGTAAAATATTACGTACATCTTCTACTGCATAAACGTGACCACGAGGTGCGTTATATTCTTTTGCGAAAGAATAGCCCCCCCATAACACGATTAAACGAGGATCTTGTTCATCAGCATAGATGATTTTGTCGCCTTTTTCAGTCGCTTTCCACGAATTGAATTGGCTAGGATATTTCTCAGCAAATTTTTCATTCACTGCTTCGATTTTTAAATTAGGGTTTGGTGCTTCCACAGGTTGGTCAACAGGCTTATATACCATTTCAGCCATCGCTGAGTTGTATACACCTAAAGCTGCGAAAGAAGTGGCCAAAACAAGGCTTTTTCTCAATGCGTTCACGATAATCACTCCATTAGGAAAGAATAAAAAAAACAATTTAAAATGCGAACAATTCCTATTAAGCTTTTGAATTCGCTCATAAAAATGGCTCAACGCAAGCATAAGATACCAAAAAGTAGTAGTTTTTATACGGTTTTTTTTCAAAAATTTGAGGTTGATCAAACTTTAAAATCAAAATACTTATAAAGAGGTATGTTGAGTATTAGAAAAGTGGTAGGTGAGTTGCATATTAAGAGGGAAAAGTGCGGTCGATTTTCATCTTGTTTTTCGTATAATAGGGTGAGTCAACTCGGAGAAGAATAATATGATTATCGGACCTTATATCAACGCACTGGCGATTATCAGTGGCGCAGTTATCGGTGCGGCGCTCGGTGGACGCATTCCAGAGCGTTTACGCACTAATCTAACCTTAATCTTTGGCTTGTGTTCGATGGGCATGGGTATTGTGATGATGGAGAAAACCACGAATATGCCGGCAATGATTTTATCGCTGTTATTAGGGACGATAATTGGCGAGTTGCTTTTATTGGAACATGGGATCAATAAGCTTGCCTCATCAGCGAAAGGCCTTGTTGAAAAGATGTTTCCTGATACACCAAGTAGCATGCATAGCCAAGAAGAGTTCTTATCTAAATTTGTTGCGATTGTGATTTTGTTTTCATTTAGTGGAACGGGGATTTTCGGGGCGATGAATGAGGGGATGACGGGGAATTTTGATATCCTTATTGTAAAATCCTTTCTAGATTTTTTCACCTCGATGATCTTTGCTACATCCCTCGGCATTTCAGTGGCAAGTATTTTTGTGCCACAAACATTGGTTCAAGTGATCTTAGCTTATTCTGCGGTGTTTATTATTCCTTTCGTGACACCTGAAATGCGAGGTGATTTTGCTGCGGTAGGCGGTATGCTAATGATAGCTGCGGGCTTTCGCATTTGTAATATCCAAATGTTCCATGTGGCGAATATGCTGCCGGCTCTTTTCCTCGCCATGCCAATTTCTCATTTCTGGAGTGCCTTTTTCTAAAAAATAGGCGTGTAATAACGCCTATTTCTTTTTCTGACAATGAGGGCAATAAAAGCTATTGCGTTGCCCAATAATCATACTTTCAATATTTGTGCCACATTTTGGACAAGGTTTATCTTTGTTTCCGTACACTAACAATTCCTGAGCAAAATAACCAGGGCGACCATCGGGTTGTAAGAAATCTTTTAATGTTGTACCACCTTGTGTAATGGCTTTCGCTAATACGTTTTTAATTGTTTCAACGAGTAAGGCACATTGGTTCCGCGTAAGATTTTCGGCTAATTTCATCGGATGCAAACCACATAAAAAGAGCGTTTCATTGGCATAAATATTTCCTACGCCTACGACGACAGCATTATCCATTAAAAAGGTTTTAAGTGCGGTCGATTTCTTGCGTGATTTTTTAAAAAGGTATTCGGCATTAAATTCATCTGAAAGCGGTTCAGGGCCAAGTTTTAGGAAAAGATGAAAGTCATCTAAACTTTCAGTCCATAACCATGCACCGAAGCGTCTCGGGTCGTTATAACGTAGTAATTTGCCATTATTCATCACAATATCAAGGTGATCGTGTTTATCTATAGGACTATCGTGTGGCACAATTCGAACAGAGCCAGACATGCCTAAATGACCAATAATATAACCTTTTTCGGTGTGAATAATGAGATATTTCGCACGACGAGAAGTATCTAAAATTTTGACGTTTTTAAGCGTTGTTAATTCTGGAGATACAACCCAACGTAATTGGGGTTGGCGCACTACAATTTTTTCAATGGTAAAACTTTTCAAATAGGGGCTGACACCACGCAGGGCTGTTTCGACTTCAGGAAGTTCAGGCATAGATAATCTCGGTAATGAATTTATGATATAAAAAAACCCGAACAATGTCGGGCTTTTTTCAAATCAGCAAAATTATTTGATTTTTGCTTCTTTATAGATAACGTGTTTACGCACTACTGGATCAAATTTTTTGATTTCCATTTTTTCAGGCATATTACGTTTATTTTTATCAGTTGTGTAGAAGTGACCAGTCTCTGCTGTAGAAACTAAACGGATTTTCTCACGAGCGCCTTTAGCTGCCATGTTTTAGCTCCTTAGATTTTTTCGCCACGAGCACGGATTTCAGCTAACACTGCATCAATGCCTTTTTTATCGATAATACGCATACCTTTCGCAGTTAAACGTAAGGTCACGAAACGGTTTTCACTTTCAACCCAGAAACGGTGAGTGTGAAGGTTTGGAAGAAAACGACGACGTGTCGCATTCAACGCGTGTGAGCGGTTGTTACCCACAGCTGGACGCTTGCCTGTTACTTGACAAACTCTAGACATAATAATCTCCAATAATTTAAATATAAGCTCGAGCTTATGGTTCGGATAATGAAGCTTAAAACTAAGCTTGCTTCCTCGTCAGGTCGCAGTATCCGACCCACTTACTATATTAAAGGTCGCAAATTATACTGACTTTATTTT
>JAGZRY010000489.1 GCA_018381425.1 Haemophilus parainfluenzae | reverse complement strand
GAACCTGTAATTTAAATTCGATTGTGTAGTGTTTACCCATAAAAAATCTGCACCTCAATTGTTGGTTTGTTGAGTCCAACTTTTGGGGTGCAGATCAAAATTAACCGCACTTTTTCGTTTTAAAGGATATCGAGTAATTCGACTTCAAACACTAAGGTTGAGAATGGTGGGATAGATGCACCCGCACCACGTTCGCCGTAAGCCAGTTCGTGTGGAAGAGTGAGTTTCCATTTAGAACCAACCGGCATCATTTGTAATGCTTCAACCCAACCACGAATTACGCCATTTACTGGGAATTCAGCTGGTGTGCCACGAGCAACCGAACTGTCGAATATGGTACCATCTGGTAATGTACCTGTGTAGTGAACACGTACTTTGTCCGTTGCAGATGGTTTGTTACCGTTACCTTCGGTTAAAATTTCGTATTGTAAACCGCTATCAGTCACGTTTACGCCTGCTTTTTTCGCGTTTTCTTCTAAGATTTTTTTACCTTCTTCTTCAATCGCTTTAAATTGCGCTTGTTGTGCTTCAGCCGCTTGTTGTTGAAGTGCTTGAACAGAGTGCATTAAATCATTAATTTCTAATGCAGGTTGATTGCGGTTTAACGCATCGAAAATGCCTTTTGCTACCGCTTCAACAGAAATATCCATTTGGCTATCTGCTAATTGTTGGCCGATTTGTAAACCGATACCGTAGCTGCCTTTTTCAGAAATACTTTCTAATTTTACTTGTTCAAAAATTTGAGCTGTCATTGTTTTTCCCTTTGTTGTAAAACTATTTTTTCAATGCCAAGATTTCACCCATGCGAACAGGTTCATCAACACTTAAATGATCGGCAATTTTCACTTGACCGGCTTGGAATAAATTAATCACGGTAGAACCAAGTTGGAACCAACCCATTTCTTGACCCTTGCTTAATTTAACCGCACTTTCACCTTCATAAGTCCACTCTTTCACTTCGTTATGACGTGGCGGATTAATAACACCAGCCCAAACAGTGCCGATACTCGCAGTGATTGTTGCTCCCACTAAGATTTGTACCATGGTGCCGAATTCAGTATCAAAGACACAAATCACACGCTCATTACGTGCAAAGAGGTTCGGCACATGTTTCGCTAAAAATGGATTGACGGAGAATAAATCACCCGG
>JAGZRY010000488.1 GCA_018381425.1 Haemophilus parainfluenzae | reverse complement strand
GTGCCGATGTGTAACCAAGCGAATACTTGACACGGACCAACGGTAGCAAGTCTTGCTCCATCATTTGGTCGCGGTGCCATGACAAACAACTGGGTTGACATCAAAAACGCCAATCTTATTCTTGTTCAAGGTGGTAACCCTGCTGAAGCTCACCCTGTTGGCTTCCGTTGGGCGATCGAAGCGAAGAAAAACGGTGCGAAAATCATCGTGGTTGACCCTCGCTTTAACCGTACAGCTTCTGTAGCTGACCTTCATGCGCCAATTCGTTCCGGTTCTGATATCGCATTCTTAATGGGTGTGATCCGTTACTTATTGGAAACTAGTCAAATTCAACACGAATACGTTAAACACTATACCAATGCTTCATTCTTAGTTGATGAAGGCTTCAAATTTGAAGATGGTTTATTCGTAGGTTTTGATGAAGAAAAACGTGCTTACGATAAATCAAAATGGAATTATCAATTTGATGAGAATGGTTTTGCTAAACGTGATATGACCTTACAAGATCCACGCTGTGTGATTAATATCTTGAAAGATCACGTTTCTCGCTATACCCCAGAAATGGTTGAACGTATCACAGGTGTAAAACAAAAACTCTTCTTACAAATCTGTGAAGAAATTGGTAAAACCTCTGCACCGAATAAAACTATGACGCACTTGTATGCGTTAGGCTTTACTGAGCACACAATCGGTACACAAAACATTCGCTCAATGGCGATGATCCAATTACTCTTAGGTAATATGGGGATGCCAGGTGGCGGTATTAATGCATTACGTGGACACTCAAACGTTCAAGGTACAACTGATATGGGCTTATTGCCAATGTCTTTACCTGGTTATATGCGTTTGCCGAATGACAAAGATAGCTCTTACGAACAATACATTAATGCGATTACACCAAAAGATATCGTACCAAACCAAACAAACTACTATCGTAATACGTCGAAGTTCTTCGTCAGTATGATGAAAACGTTCTATGGTGATAAAGCAACCAAAGAAAATGGTTGGGGTTTCGATTTCTTACCAAAAGCAGACCGCTTATACGACCCTATCACTCATGTTAAGTTAATGAATGATGGCAAATTGAACGGTTGGATTTTACAAGGTTTCAACGTATTAAACTCATTACCGAACAAAAACAAAACTGTTGC